>NZ_JBEOZN010000269.1:0-4231 GCF_040298085.1 Streptosporangium sp. NPDC001681
TGCCACCCTCGACAGCCACACCAGCGACTGGTTCCACTCGATGCTCCGCCGTACGGGCCGACACCAACACCGGCAGCACGTCCGCGGCCGGTGCCTCGTCCCGCGGCACCGTTCCGGCCTCGATCCGCGGGGCCACCGGCCCCTGCTCCAGGATGACGTGCGCGTTGGTGCCGCTGATCCCGAACGACGACACACCCGCCCGGCGCGGATGACCGGTCTGCGGCCACTCGGTCGCCTCGGTCAGCAGCTCCACCGCGCCGGAGGTCCAGTCCACGTGCGAGGACGGCGCGTCCACATGCAGTGTCCTGGGCAGCACTCCGTGCCGCATCGCCATGACCATCTTGATCACACCGGCCACACCGGCGGCCGCCTGCGTGTGACCGATGTTCGACTTGACGGCCCCCAGCAGCAGCGGCCGGTCGGTCTCACGGTTCTGCCCGTACGTGGCCAGCAGCGCCTGGGCCTCGATCGGGTCACCCAGCGTCGTCCCAGTGCCGTGCGCCTCCACCGCGTCCACCTCGTCCGGCGACAACCCCGCGCCGGCCAGCGCCTGGCGGATCACCCGCTGCTGCGACGGACCGTTCGGCGCGGTCAGACCGTTGGACGCACCGTCCTGGTTGATCGCCGAACCACGCACGATCGCCAGGACCTCGTGGCCGTTGCGGCGGGCGTCCGACAGCCGTTCCAGTACCAGCACGCCCAAGCCCTCGGACCAGCTGGTGCCGTCCGCGCCGTCGGAGAACGCCTTGCACCGGCCATCAGGCGCCAGCCCTCCTTGGGCGCTGAAGCCGATGAACCCGAGCGGGGTGGTCATCACCGTGACACCACCGGCCAGCGCCAGGCCGCACTCGCCCGAGCGCAGCGCCTGCGCGGCCATGTGCATCGCGACCAGCGACGACGAGCAGGCGGTGTCCACCGTCACCGCCGGGCCCTCCAGGCCCAGGGTGTAGGACAGGCGACCCGACAGCACGCTGGCCGCCATGCCGGTGATGGCGTGACCCTGTACATCCGCCTGAGCGTTCATCACCAGGCTCGCGTAGTCCTGGCCGTTGGTGCCCACGAACACACCGGTGGAGCTGCCCTTCAGCGAGACCGGGTCGATGCCGGCCCGCTCGACCGCCTCCCACACCCCCTCCAGCAGCAACCGCTGCTGCGGGTCCATCGCCAGCGCCTCACGCGGCGAGATCCCAAAGAATCCGGCGTCGAATCCGGCCACATCCGCCAGGAACCCACCCTGACCGGTCGCACTAACGCCCTGACCATTGGAGCCCCCCGCCGACAGCATCTCCAGATCCCAGCCCCGATCGGCGGGGAAGGGCGAGATCGCGTCCTCGCCCTCGGCCAGCAACCGCCACAGCTCTTCCGGCGAGTTCACCCCACCGGGGAACCGGCAGCTCATCCCCACGATCACGATCGGATCGTCCGCCACCGACGCTCTCGGCCCGGCCACCCCGCCCGACGCCACCGCCAGGTCCTGCCGGCCCAGCAGCTCCGACACCAGGAACCGCGCCAGCACGATCGGCGTCGGGTAGTCGAACACCAGCGTCGCCGGCAGCCGCAGCCCGGTGACGCCGTTGAGCCGGTTACGCAGCTCAACGGCGGTGAGGGAGTCGAAACCGAGCTCACGGAACTCGCGTCCGGGTTGGACGTCCTCTCCCGAGGCGTGCCCCAGCACCGCCGCCGCCTGAGCGCGCACCAGGTCCACCACCAGCCGCACCTGCTCGGCCTCACCCAGCCCCGCCAGCCGCCGTACCAGCTCCGCGTCCCCGCCGACGGGGACGGAGACCGCCGACCGGCGGCCCGCGCGCACCAGGCCGCGCATCAGGTGCGGCACCTCGGGGAACGTGCGCAGCACCGACAGCTCCAGCCGCGCGGCCACCACCGCCGCGTGCTGCGACGCGGCAGCCAGCTCGAACATCGCGAGCCCCTGCTCGGCCGACAGCGCCGGCATCCCCGCCCGCGCCATCCGCTGCAGATCTATCGTCCCCAGCCCGCCGGTCATCCCGGTCTCCTGCGCCCACAAGCCCCAGGCCAGCGACAATCCAGACAGCCCTTCGGCCCGGCGTAGCTGGACCAGCGCGTCGAGGAACGCGTTCGCCGCCGCGTAGTTGCCCTGCCCGGCGTTGCCCATCACCCCCGCCATGGAGGAGAACAGCACGAACGCCGCGAGGTCCAGGTCCCTGGTGAGCTCGTGCAGGTGCCAGGCCGCGTCCGCCTTCGGACGCAGCACCGCCTCCAGCCGCTCGGGCGTCAGCGACGGAATCGTGCCGTCGGCCAGCACACCCGCGGTGTGGACGACCGCGGTCAGCGGGTGCTCGTCGTCCACCTGTGCCAGCAGGGCCGCCACCGCGTCCCGGTCGGCCATGTCGCAGGCGGCGATCGTGACCTCGACACCGTGTGCGATCAGCTCGGCCTGCAGCTCCACCGCGCCGGGGGCCTCCAGGCCTCGGCGGCTGGTCAGCAGCAGATGCCGCACACCCCGCTCGGCCACCACATGCCGCGCGAACAGCGCGCCCAGACCACCGGTGCCACCGGTGATCAGCACCGTGCCCTCCGGATCCCAGGCACCGGGGTTGTCACCGGAGACATCCGCCCCGACATCACCGGGCAGCACCCGCGCCAGACGCGGAACCCACACCTCCCCCTCGCGTACCGCCACCTGCGGCTCGCCCGAGGCCAGCACCCCGAGCAGTACGTCGAGCAGGGCCGGCCGCGAGGACTCCTGATCATCCACGTCGACCAGCACGAACCGGCCCGGGTTCTCCGACTGGGCGCTACGGACAAGACCCCACACCGCCGCCGTGACCGGGTCCGGTACCGCCTCACCCTGTGCACCCTGCGCGCCGGCACCGGTCACCACCGCATTCCGGGTGAGAACCACCATCCGGGAGTCACTGAAGCGTTCATCGGCCAGCCACCGCTGCAGCAGGTCCAGAACGCGGGCGGTCAGTTCATGCGCCGATTCCACCACCCCGGCCGCCGGGTCGGAGACCGCCTCCGTCACCACCACTGCCGGGACCGGACCCGCCTCAACCAGCGACGCCAGATCCGCGTGCACCGGCAGCAAAGCGCCACCCGAACCCTCGGCCGCGTCGTCATCGGACGCCCGCAACGCCGCCGCGACACCCAGCGTGTCCAGACCAAGCAGCGCCACCGGTACCTGACCGGCTTCCGGCAGGCCGCCTGCCGCGGCCCATTCCACCCGGAACAGCGTGTCTCGCCCGGCCCCGTGACCATCGGAGACCCCCAGCTGCTCGGCCGAGACCGGCCGCAGCACCACCGACCGCGCCGACACCACCGGCGCACCCGTCACATCCACCGCGCTCAGCGACACCGCATCGCCGCCCACCCTGGCCAGCCGCACCCGCAGCACCGACGCCCCGGCCGCGTGCAGGCACACCTCACCCCAGGAGAACGGCAACCGGCTCCCCTCCACCGGCTCCAACCCGGCGAAGGTCACCGCGTGCAACGCCGCATCCAGTAGCGCCGGGTGCAACCCGAACGAACCGGCCCCGCTGACCTGCTCCGGCAAACTCAGCTCGGCGAAGACTTCACCGTCAGCGCCCCGCCAGGCTGCCCGCAGCCCCTGGAACGCCGGGCCATAGGCGAACCCCTCCTCGGCCAGATCGTCGTACAGCCCCTCCAGCTCGATGGCGGTCGCGCCGGCCGGCGGCCACACCGCCGCATCGAACGGCACGGCTTCCGGAGCACCGGCCGCGAGCGTACCGGTCGCGTACCGTACCCAGGGCACCTCATCGGCCGCGTCCGCCGGGCGGGCGTACACGTTCACCGGCCGGTGGCCCGTCTCCTGGGCGGCGCCCACCCACACCTGCACCGCAACCGCGTCACCCTCGCCCAGCACCAGGGGCGCGTCCAGGGTCAGCTCCTCCACCAGCTCACAGCCGACCTGGTCACCGGCCCGCACGGCCAGCTCCACGAACGCCGCGCCCGGCACCAGCACCGAACCCGCCACCACGTAATCGGCCAGCCACGGCTGCGACCGCAGCGACAGCCGCCCGGTCAGCACCACCCCATCGGAGTTGGCCAGCGGCATCGCCGCGCCCAGCAACGGATGATCCGTCGCGGCCAGCCCCAGCACCCGAGCATCCCCACTCTGCCGCGCGTTCGGCCAGAACCGCTGATGCTGGAAGGCATAGGTGGGCAGGTCGACGCGGCGAGCACCCGGGAAGAGGGCCTGCCAGTCCACCGCCACGCCGCGGACGAACAGCTC
>NZ_JBEOZN010000270.1:0-4106 GCF_040298085.1 Streptosporangium sp. NPDC001681
CGGGTGGCGGTGCGTGCGGCGGGGGTGAACTTCCGGGACCTGCTGGACGGGTTGAACGCGCTGGGCTGGTTCCAGGACAGGGTCGGCCTGATGGGCGGTGAGGCCGCCGGCGTGGTGCTGGAGGTCGGCCCCGGGGTCGACGACCTGCGTCCGGGAGATCGGGTGGTCGGTCTGACCGAAGGTGGCTTCGGCCCGGTGGTGGTCACCGGTGCCGGTGGGGTGACCAAGATCCCCGACGGGGTCTCCTTCGAGCAGGCGGCGACGATTCCGGTGGCGTTCCTCACCACCTACTACGGGCTGATGGATCTGGCCGGGCTGCGGGAGGGGGAGTCGCTGCTGGTGCACGCGGGCACCGGTGGGACCGGGATGGCCGCGATCCAGCTGGCCCAGCGCCTGGGGGTCGAGGTGTTCGCCACGGCCAGCCCGGCCAAGTGGGACGTTCTGCGTTCGCTGGGCATCCCGGACGATCACATCGCCTCCTCGCGCACCCTGGAGTTCGAGCAGCAGTTCTCCCAGGTGTGCGGTGATCGGGGTATCGATGTGGTGCTCAACTCGCTGACCGGGGAGTTCATCGACGCCTCGGCACGACTGCTGCGCCCGGGCGGCCGGTTCATCGAGATGGGCAAGCTCGACATCCGCGAGCAGGACCGCTTCCCGGGGCTGGAGTATCACTGGTTCGACGTGCTGGACGCCGGGCCCGAGCGGCTGCGGCAGATTCTGGCCGAGTTGATGGAGCTGTTCGCCGCTGGTGAGTTGCGGCCGTTGCCGGTGACGGCGTGGGATGTGCGCCGGGGCCGGGAGGCGTTCCGGTTCATGAGTCAGGCCAGGCACACGGGCAAGATCGTGCTGACCATGCCCCGGCGCTGGGAGCCGGAGGGCACGGTGTTGATCACCGGTGGTACCGGTGGTCTGGGTGCGGAGGTGGCCCGGCATCTGGTGGCCGAGCACGGAATGCGGCATCTGCTGCTGGCCAGCCGCCGGGGTCTGGAGGCTCCGGGTGCGGTGGAGTTGCGGGCCGAGCTGATCGCGCACGGGGTCGAGGTCACGGTCGCGGCGTGCGACATGGCGGATCGGGATCAGGTGGCGGCGCTGCTGGCGCAGGTCGATGCCGAACATCCGCTGACCGCGGTGGTGCACACGGCCGGGCTCCTCGATGACGGGACGATCGCCTCGCTGACGCCGGAGCGGCTGGAGTCGGTGTTGCGGCCGAAGGTGGACGCCGCCTGGCATCTGCACGAGCTGACCCAGGAGATGGATCTGGCCGGGTTCGTGGTGTTCTCCTCGCTGGCCGGGCTGATGGGCAACGCCGGGCAGGGCAACTACGCGGCGGCCAACGCCTGGCTGGACGCGTTGATGGCGCGGCGCCGGGCGCTGGGGTTGCCGGGGTTGTCGCTGGCCTGGGGACTGTGGGCGCAGGCCACCGGGATGACCGGGGACATGTCACAGGCCGATGTGCAGCGGATGACCGCCGCCGGGCTGCCGCCGATCACCACCGAGCAGGGACTGGCCCTGCTCGACGCGGCCATCGGCTCGGACTCACCGCTCGTGGTCCCGGTGCGGCTGAACCTGCCGGCGATGCCCGCTCAGCAGGTCCCGCCGCTGCTGCGCGGTCTGGTGCGCGGCACCCGTCGTACGGCCGCGTCGGCGCCCGCCCCCGGCGAGGGTGCACTGCTGCGGCAGTTGGCCGGACTGACGCAGGCCGACCGGACCCGGTTCGTGGTCGATCTGGTCCGGGCTCAGGCCGCCGCGGTCCTCGGGCATCCCTCGCTGGAGGCGGTGCAGGTTCGCCGGGAGTTCCGTGAGCTGGGCTTCGACTCGCTGACCGCGATCGAGCTGCGCAACCGGCTCAACGCGGCCACCGGGCTGCGCCTGCCCTCCACCCTCGTCTTCGACTACCCCACCCCCACCGTGCTCGGTGAGTACCTGCTGAGCGAGGTGTTCGGCGCGCACGGCGACGCCATTCTGCCGGTGGCCACGGTCTCGGTCGGGGACGACCCGATCGCCATCGTCTCGATGGCCTGCCGTTATCCCGGCGGGGTGAACTCCCCGGAGGATCTGTGGCGGCTGGTCATCGAGGGGCAGGACGCCATCACCCCGCTGCCGACCGACCGCGGCTGGCAGGTCCATGGGGACCTCGACCTGAAGGGCGGGTTCGTCTTCGACGCGCCCGAGTTCGACGCGGAGTTCTTCAGGATCTCCCCGCGTGAGGCGCTGGCGATGGATCCGCAGCAGCGGCTGCTGCTGGAGGCCGCCTGGGAGGTCCTCGAAGGTGCCGGCATCGATCCGGACTCGTTGCGGGGCAGCGACACCGGCGTGTTCATCGGTTCCGTCGGCTCGGGCTACATGCCTGGGGAGGAGTCTCGCGGTCACATCATGACCGGGCAGTTGGCCAGCGTGGCCTCCGGCCGGATTTCGTACACCCTGGGCCTGGAGGGCCCGGCGGTGACGGTGGACACCGCGTGCTCGTCGTCACTGGTGACCATCCACATGGCGGCCCAGGCCCTGCGTAACGGGGAGTGCTCGCTCGCGGTGGCCGGCGGTGTCACCGTCATATCGACTCTCGCGGCGTTCGGGGAGCTCGGTGAGCAGGGCGGGCTGGCACCGGATGCGCGCTGCAAGGCGTTCTCCGACTCGGCGGACGGCATCGGATGGTCCGAGGGTGTCGGTCTGGTGATGCTGGAGCGGCTGTCGGACGCGCGGCGCAACGGCCACCAGGTGCTCGCGCTCGTCCGCGGATCGGCGATCAACCAGGACGGCGCGTCCAATGGGCTGACCGCGCCGAACGGCCCCTCTCAGCGGCGGGTGATCCGCAAGGCACTGGCCGTCGCCGGGCTGTCCCCTGCCGAGGTGGACGCGGTCGAGGCGCACGGGACCGGCACCATGCTGGGTGACCCGATCGAGGCGCAGGCGCTGCTGGCGACCTACGGCCAGGACCGGCCGGAGGACCGGCCGTTGCTGCTGGGGTCGATCAAGTCGAACATCGGGCACACCCAGGCCGCGGCGGGTGTGGCCGGTGTGATCAAGATGGTCATGGCTCTCCGGCACGGGATGCTGCCCCGGACGCTGCATGTGGACGAGCCGTCGTCGCATGTGGACTGGGCCTCGGGCGCGGTGGAGCTGCTGACCGAACCGGCCGAGTGGCCGGGGACCGGTCGTCCGCGCCGGGCGGCTGTGTCGTCGTTCGGGATCAGCGGTACCAACGCGCACCTGATCCTGGAGCAGGGGCCGGAGGCGGCGATGCCGGCGGTCGACGAGCCTGCCGGTCCGGCAGGCGGTGTGCTGCCTTGGGTGATCTCGGCCCGTACGGCTGACGCGGTGCGGGCACAGGCCGGTCGATTGACGGCGTACCTGCAGACCCGGGCTGAGCTGGGTCTGGCGGATGTGGGGTCGTCGCTGGTGTCGTCGCGGTCGCTGTTCGACCACCGTGCGGTGGTGGTCGGCGGGGATCGTGAGGGGCTGCTGGCGGGTGTCGGTGCGCTGAGCGCGGGTGAGTCGCTGCCCGGTGTGGTCGCGGGTGTGGCCGATGTGGATGGGAAGTCGGTGTGGGTGTTCCCGGGTCAGGGGGCGCAGTGGGTGGGCATGGGCGCGCGGCTTTTGGAGGAGTCGGCGGTGTTCGCCGGGCGGATGGCGGAGTGTGCGGCGGCGTTGGAGCCGTTCGTGGACTGGTCGTTGCTGGATGTGGTGCGGGGTGTGGAGGGTGCTCCGGGGCTGGATCGGGTGGATGTGGTCCAGCCGGTGTCGTTCGCGGTGATGGTGTCGCTGGCGGCGGTGTGGGAGTCGCTGGGGGTTCGTCCGGATGCGGTGGTGGGGCATTCGCAGGGGGAGATCGCGGCGGCGGTGGTGGCCGGTGGTCTGTCGGTGCAGGACGGTGCGCGGGTGGTGGCGTTGCGCAGCCGCCTGATCGGTGAACGGTTGTCCGGGCATGGGGTGATGCTGTCGGTGATGGCGCCGGTGGAGCAGGTGCGCGCGGCCCTGGTCGCCGAGGGCTTGCTGGATCGGATCTCGATCGCGGCGGTCAACGGGCCCCGGGTGGTCACCGTCGCCGGTGACGGGGAGGCCATGCGGGTGCTGGAGCGGCGGTTGTCGGCCGAGGGGGTGATGCGCTG
>NZ_JBEOZN010000271.1:0-4098 GCF_040298085.1 Streptosporangium sp. NPDC001681
CCCCGGCGTTGACAGCACCTTCCGCCACGTCGCGCAGAACACCGATGAACGGGTCCTGGGACTGCGACCAGGACTCGCGGTAGGAGCGGGCGGCATTCCGCTTCGCTCCTTCACTCCTCAGTCCAGTCCCCGGCGCGGCCTCACGGAAGTCCCTCAGTCCGGGCATGGGCACGTCCCCACGCCGCTTTCTGAGGTGGTCACCGAGGGCCCTGGTTCCAGACGACGAGGGGGGGCGGAACGGCGGCGAGGATCTGGCGGATCACGTCCTCGGGGTCGATCCCGTCGGCCAGGGCGTCGAAGGTGAGCATCAGCCGGTGGGACATCACGTCCACCGCCACGTCGCGGATGTCGTCGGGGAGCAGGTAGTCGCGGCCCCGCAGCAGTGCCAGGCCACGCCCCGCGGCGACCAGGCCGAGGGTGGCCCGGGGACTGACACCGATCTCGATGTTCTCCTCCAGCCCGCCCAGGCCGTAGTCGGCGGGGGAGCGGGTGGCCATCACGAGCCTGACCACGTAGTCGGCGACGAGCTGGTGGACCGAGACCTGATCGGCCATCGACTGCAGGGCGGCCAGCCGCGCGGGGTCGAGCACCGCCCTGGGAGTCGGCGGCGTGACGCTCATCCGGTGCAGGATCTCCAGCTCCTCGTGGGCGCTGGGATGGGTGACGCGGATCTTGAACAGGAACCGGTCGCGCTGGACCTCGGGGAGGGGGTAGACGCCCTCGGACTCGATCGGGTTCTGGGTGGCCAGCACGATGAACGGCCTGGGCAGCGGATGAGTCTCCCCGGCCAGGGTCACCTGCCGCTCGGCCATGACCTCCAGCAGCGCCGACTGCACCTTGGCCGGGGCCCGGTTGATCTCGTCGGCGAGCAGGAAGTTGACGAACACCGGGCCGAGCTCGACGTCGAAGACCTCGCGGGAGGGGTGGTACACCCGGGTGCCCACGATGTCGCTGGGAACCAGGTCGGGGGTGAACTGGATACGGGCGAAGGCGCCGCCGACCACGGTGGCCAGCGTCGAGGCGGCCAGGGTCTTGGCCACGCCCGGCACACCCTCCAGCAGGCAGTGGCCGCGGGCGAGGAGCGCCACGAGCAACCGCTCCACCATGTGCTCCTGCCCGACGATGACCCGCCGGACCTCGGTCAGGGCGTCGCGCAGCAGTCCGGTGTCGATCTCGCTCGGCAGTTCTTCTGCGACGGTCATGTCGATATTCCATCACGTCCGGGAAGGGAACCGCCGGGTCGACCCGGCGGTGAATCGCCTTCCCCGTCATGGTTCCCGTGTTCGAGACGGCCGGTGCCCATCCCGGCTGAGGGAGGCGAGAAGCCGACTCCCCGGGTGGGGGAGGTCACCCGAGCCCGGTGGTGGCTCGCACGGTGTGCCCGATCTCGTCACCCGTGCGGCATGGGGTGATCACCCGGGTGTGCTTTCATGTCAGACGTGGCCACTCCGCTCCAGTATGGTGACCCGCCCCAGTTGGGACCCTTCGTCGTGCAGGCACGTCTGCGGGTGGGACCCGCCGGGCTGGTCTATCTCGGGCTCGCGCCCGACGGCAGGGCCGTCTCGGTCGCGGTGCTGACCAGGGGAGCCGCGCTCGACCCGGCGGCCCGTGACCGCTTCGTCACCGGTGTCCGTGACGCGGCGGCCAGCCGTTCCGGCGTCCGGGGCTGGATGGCCAGGGCGACACGCGGGCGCACCGCGGTGGCCGACACGGTCCCGCAGGTGCTGGCCATGGACGGCGGGAGCGCTCCGTGGGTGGCCACGCCGTACGAGCCCGACAGGGCGGGAGCGGAGCGGTTCCTCGAACCGGTGCTGGTCAGCGGAACGCTGATCGGCGAGCAGCATGGCCCCGACTTCGCGCCGCACTGGGTTGGCGACCGCTCGCCCGCGCTGCCCGCGCCGCCCAAGAGCGCGCCGCCGCCGACCGAGACCCGCCGAGCCGTGATCGTCGCGGGGGTCGTGCTGACCCTGCTGCTCGTGCTGCTGGCCGTGACGGTCTGGCTCCTGCTGCGCAAGGAGGACGATTTCAAGCCGCCGCCGAGGCCGCTGCCGCCCACGGTGTTCGTACCGACCCCGCCACCGGTCCCGGCGACGCCGGATCCCGGCCGGCCCACCCCTTCGCCGTCGCCGAGCCGGAGCGGGACCGGTACCCCCGGCCCGGAGCGGGGCGACGAGAACGAGGGCGAGCCGATTTAGGGGGTTCGCCCGTGAGGCCGGGGAGGCGGCCGGTGGGTGGTCCGCCTCCGGGCGCGGGCGTGTCGGCCGGCTGGGAAAGGGCGCCCGCCGAGCCGTCGCCGGCTGTTTAAATTGCTACCCCTCTTTGTGAAGATTCTTCTCTTTATCGCTATAAAGCGCCCTGTGTCGGCTAAGGGGGATTGTGTGCCGATATGGAGTGGCGCGCCGAACGTGACCGTGGCAGGGAAGGAATCGTCATCATGACGGATGTGTCGAGCGTGGGACCCCAGCCGGGCGATGACCGCCCGATCCTGACCAATCGGCAGGGGCACCAGGTCTACGACAACCAGAACCAGCGCACGGTCGGCGCGAGGGGTCCGGCCACGCTGGAGAACTACCAGTTCCTGGAGAAGATCAGCCACTTCGATCGCGAGCGCGTCCCCGAGCGGGTGGTCCACGCGCGAGGGGTGACCTCCTACGGTTACTTCGAGGCCTACGGCACGTTCGGTGACGAGCCGATCAGCCGCTACACCCGGGCGAAACTCTTCCAGGAGCCCGGAAAGCGGACCGATGTGGCCGTCCGGTTCTCCACGGTGATCGGTGGCAGGGACTCCTCGGAGGCCGCCCGCGACCCGCGCGGGTTCGCGGTGAAGTTCTACACCGAGGACGGCAACTGGGATCTCGTCGGCAACAACCTGGCGGTCTTCTTCATCAGGGACGCCCTCAAGTTCCCCGACGTGATCCACTCGCTCAAGCCGGACCCGGTGACGTTCAGGCAGGAGCCCGGCCGGATCTTCGACTTCATGTCGCAGACGCCGGAGAGCATGCACATGCTCGTCAACCTGTTCAGCCCGCGCGGCATCCCGGCCGACTACCGGCATATGCAGGGCTTCGGGGTCAACACCTACAAGTGGGAGAACCAGGAGGGCGACAGCCGTCTGGTGAAGTACCACTGGATCCCCAAGCAGGGCGTGCGCAGCATGACCGCCGAGGACGCCGCGGCCGTACAGGCACTGGAGCTCGGGCACGCCACCAAGGATCTGCACGAGGCGATCGACCGGGGCGACTTCCCCGAGTGGGAGCTGCGGGTGCAGATGATGAGCGACGACGACCACCCCGAGCTGGACTTCGACCCGCTGGACGACACCAAGGTGTGGCCGGAGAACGAGTTCCCGCCCATGCCGGTCGGCAAGATGGTGCTGAACCGCAATGTGGCCAACAACTTCGCCGAGAATGAACAGATCTCCTTCGGGACCGGTGTCCTGGTCGACGGCCTCGACTTCTCCGACGACAAGATGCTGGTGGGCCGTACGTTCTCCTACAGCGACACCCAGCGCCACCGGGTGGGCCCCAACTATCTGCAACTGCCGGTCAACCAGGCCAAGCACGCCCAGGTGCGCACCAACCAGCGCGACGGCGAGATGACCTACTACGTCGACGGGCAGGGCGCCAACCCGCACGTCAACTACGAGCCGTCCATCACCGGGGGGCTCCGGGAGGGGCAGTACCCCACCTACGACGAGCAGGGGCCGGTCATCTCCGGGAGGCTGACCCGCAAGCGCATTCCACGTACCAACGACTACACCCAGCCCGGTCAGCGCTACATGCTCATGGAGCAGTGGGAGCGCGACGATCTCGTGCTGAACTTCGTCGACATGCTCTCCCAGGCCTCGCGCCCCGTCCAGGAGCGGATGGTCTGGCACTTCCTGATGGTCGAGGACGATCTCGGGCTCAGGGTGGGAGAGGGGCTGGGCATCAGCCCCGGGGACGTCTCCCACCTGAAGCCGTTGATCGGCCAGGACCTGACGGACGAGGACCGCGAGCGGCTGTCCAAGCTGGGCAAGAACGGGCCGCGCGAGGTGACCGGCCTGAAGATGACGCACTGCGTGCCCGACGAGCGGGCACGGGTGGAGCGGTAGGAACC
>NZ_JBEOZN010000272.1:0-3666 GCF_040298085.1 Streptosporangium sp. NPDC001681
CGGCCCCGGGGGGCCGGCCCGGGGGGCCGGCACCCCGGCACTCATGTAGAAATCGGGAGTCATGACCACAATGACCGTGAAAGGCTCACGGCGGCGGGGAGCGGGGGCGTTCCGGCGTGGGCTGCAACGCAACCTGACCGCCTACGGGTTCCTCTGCGCGGCGCTGATCTGCTTCGCCTTCTTCTCCTGGTACCCCATGGTGCGGGAGGTCCTGCTCAGCTTCCAGCAGACGAACTTCGTCGACGACCCGACCTGGGTCGGCCTGGAGAACTTCCGCACCGTGACGGAGGACTCGGCGTTCGCCGACGCGTGGCTCAACACCCTCGCCTTCACCGGCCTGGCGCTCGTGTTCGGCTACGTCATCCCCTTCGTGGCGGCGATCGTCCTCAACGAGCTGCGACACGCGCGGGCCTACCTGAGGTTCATCGTCTATCTCCCGGTGATGCTGCCGCCGGCCGTCGGGGTGCTGCTGTTCAAGTGGTTCTACGACCCGGGCGCCGGACTGTTCAACCAGATCCTGGAGCTGGCGCACCTGCCGGCCCTGAGCTGGCTGGACTCCACGGACACCGCGCTGATCTCCCTCGTGATCGTCTCCACCTGGATGAACCTGGGAACCGGCACGCTGATCTACCTCGCCGCGCTGCAGAGCATCCCGAGCGAGCTGTACGAGGCCGCGGAACTGGACGGTGCCGGGATCTTCAAGAGGGTCTGGCACGTCACGATCCCGCAGACCAGGCTGATCCTGCTGGTGATGCTGCTGCTGCAGATCGTGGCGACCATGCAGGTCTTCATCGAGCCGTACCTGCTCACCGGCGGCGGCCCGGAGAACGCGACGCTCACCGTCGCCTACCTCATGTACCAGTACGCCTTCAACTTCGGTGACTTCGGCGCCGGGGGCGCGCTCGGGCTGATGCTCATGGTCGTGCTGATGGTGTTCTCCGCCTTCTACCTGCGCCTGTCGCGGGACAACCAGAGCTAGGGAGGAGCCGAGCCGATGTCGAACCTCACAGTCCACCCACCTCGCCCCGCCCCCGCCCGGCCACCGGAGCGGGGCTCGAGGAAGAAGGCCGGGCGGACGCGTGCGGCCAAGGAGGCGCCCAGGGAGTTTCGCAGCCTGGTCTCCCCGCACACGCTCAACACCCCGCGCGGGCGGCTGATCTACCGGATCACGCTGACCCTGGTGGTGGTGGTCTTCACTGCCGTGTTCGTGTTCCCGCTCTACTGGATGGTCACCGGCGCGCTGAAGACCCCCGAGGAACTGGCCCAGATCCCGCCGAGCTTCTTTCCCACCTCCTTCGACCTCGGGGTGTACGCCGAGGCGTGGGACCAGCTCGACCTGGGACTCTTCCTCACCAACACCGTCATCTACGCCGGCGGCGCCTGGCTGTTCACACTGGCCATCGACGTCTCGGCCGCCTACGCGCTGTCCAAACTGCGGCCCGTGCTGGGCAACGTGGTCCTGGCGCTGATGCTGGCCACGCTCATGATCCCGCCGATGGTCATCCTGCTGCCCGCCTACCTGACGGTCAAGGACATGCCGATCTTCGGCTGGGACCTGCTGAACACCCCGTGGGTGATCTGGTTGCCCGCGGCGGCCAACGGGTTCTTCATCTTCCTGCTCAAGCGTTTCTTCGACTCGATCCCCCGGGAGTTGCTGGAGGCCGCCCAGATCGACGGCGCCTCTCCCGCCCGCATCCTGTGGTCGATCGTGCTGCCGGTCTCCCGGCCGATCCTCGGAGTGGTGTCCATTCTCTCGGTGGTCAACGTCTGGAAGGACTTCGTCTGGCCGCTGCTCGTACTGCCGGACGGGGACAAGATGACGATCAGCGTGGGCATCGCCTCGCTCTCGGCGCAGATGCCGCAGAACGTGTTGATCGCCTCATTGGTGATCGCGAGTATCCCGACCATGATCGTCTTCTTCATCTTCCAGCGCAGCATCATGGCCGGCCTCACGGCCGGCAGCCTCAAGGGCTGACCTCGTTACCCACTTTCAACCGCAAGGAGTTGTTCCAGCATGTCCGGCAGCACCTTCCCGGGAGCGACCCCGGACCCCGAATCATGGTGGCGGGGAGCCGCGATCTACCAGGTCTATCTCCGGAGCTTCGCCGACGGTAACGGCGACGGGATCGGCGACCTCGCGGGACTTCGCGCTCGCCTGCCATACCTCTCCGACCTGGGCATCGGTGCGATCTGGCTCAACCCCTGGTACCCGTCGCCGATGGCCGATGGCGGGTACGACGTGGCCGACTACCGTGACATCGAGCCATCGTTCGGCACGCTCGCCGAGGCGGAGGAGTTCATCGCCGAGGCGCATGCCCTGGGCATCAAGACGATCACCGACATCGTCCCCAACCACGGCTCCGACCAGCAGGAGTGGTTCGTGCGGGCACTGGAGGCAGGGCCCGGGTCGCCCGAGCGCGAACGCTTCCTGTTTCGCGAGGGCCGGGGAGCGAGCGGTGAGCTGCCGCCCAACGACTGGCAGTCGATCTTCGGCGGTCCCGCGTGGACCCGGGTCGCCGACGGCCAGTGGTACCTGCACCTGTTCGCCCCCGAGCAGCCGGACTTCAACTGGGCCAACCCCGAGGTCGTCGAGGAGTTCCACGACGTGCTGCGCTTCTGGTTCGACCGGGGCGTGGACGGCATCCGGATCGACTCGGCCGCCCTGCTGGTCAAGGACATGGACAGCGAGGGAGGAGAGGAGGCGTACACCGACCTCGACGGCGTGCACGACATCTACCGGGGCTGGCGCCGGGTGGCCGAGGAGTACGACGACCGGATCCTGATCGGCGAGGTGTGGCTGCCCGACCAGGAGCGCTTCGCGCTCTACCTGCGCCCCGACGAGATGCACACCGCGTTCAACTTCGACTTCCTGGCGTGCACCTGGGACGCCGCCGCGCTGCGCCGGTCGATCGAGGAGACCCTGGCCACGCACATCCCGCTGGGCGCGCCCCCCACCTGGGTGCTGTCCAACCACGACGTGACCCGCCCGGTGACCAAGTACGGCAGGGCCGACACCTCCTTCGACCACGCCGACCGCAAGCACGGCATGCCGTCGGATCCGGTGCTGGGCGAGCGGCGGGCCCGTGCGGCCGCACTGCTGGCGATGGCGCTTCCCGGCGGGCTCTACGTCTACCAGGGTGAGGAGCTGGGGCTGCCGGAGGTGGAGGACCTGCCGGACGAACTGCGCCAGGACCCGATCTGGGCCCGTTCCGGCCACACCGATCCCGGCCGTGACGGCTGCCGGGTGCCGCTGCCCTGGTCGGGTGACGAGCCGCCGTTCGGGTTCGGCGCGGGGCAGCCGTGGCTGCCGCAGCCGCCGGAGTGGAAGGCGCTGACGGCCGAGGTGCAGGCCGCCGACCCGGCGTCCATGTTCACCCTCTACCGCACCGGGCTGGGTCTCCGCCGCGAACTGCTCGGTGACGGCACGCTGGCCTGGCTGGAGGTGGGGGAGGGGGTGCTGGCCTTCCGCCGGGAGTCGGGCCTGATCTGCGTGGTCAACCTCGGCACGGAGCCGGTCTCCCTGCCGGAGCACGAGTCGGTCCTGCTGGCCAGCGGTCCGCTGGAGGGGGACAGGCTCCCCTCCGACACCGCCGTCTGGCTCCGGGTGATCTGATCCCCCTCCGGGCCCGCGCCCGCGCCTCGCGGCAGGTCCGCGATCCCCTCGGG
>NZ_JBEOZN010000273.1:0-3617 GCF_040298085.1 Streptosporangium sp. NPDC001681
GGCGCCGCTGGAGGTGGTGGCCTGCGGGACGCCGCGCTCCCACTGGCCCGAGGTGGCGGTGTCGGTGCCCGAGGGGTTGGTCGTCCAGCCGGTCGAGGTCTCGAAGGTGTCCTGCCAGACGACCGTCGGCGGCGTGGCGGTGGCGGTGGTCCACACCGCGTAGGCGATGGCGTCGGCGTTACGGTTCAGCGCGGTGTCGCTGATGTTGGCCGTGGTGTCGCAGGCCCGGTGATAGCAGGGATCGAACGCCTGGCCCGCCGTACCGCCCCAGAGGGTGGCCTGGGCGCTGGTCTTGACGCCCTCGGCGCCGGTGAAGGTGCCTCCGGCCGGGATGCCGACGGCGATGAAGGGCCCGTAGTCGGAGCGGCCGTCGAAGTCGGTGCCCCGGGTGGCCACGCCGATCGAGGTGAAGTACGCCTGGAGCGTCGCCTCCAGCTGCGCCGAGCCCGCCGGGCCGGGGCCCGAGCCGACGCCGTCGGAGTTGTCGCCGTCGTAGATGAAGTAGCCGGCGTTGGGCGAGCCGACCATGTCGAAGTTGTAGTAGCCCTTGATCTTGGCCCGCTCGGTGGCCGAGAGGCTGTTCACGTAGGCCTGCGAGCCGCGCAGACCCAGCTCTTCCGCGCCCCACCAGGCGAAGCGCAGATGCTTGGTGGGGGCCAGCGACTGGCGGGAGACCTCCAGGGCGGTCTCCAGGATGGCGGCGCTGCCCGAGCCGTTGTCGTTGATGCCGGGGCCCGCGGTCACGCTGTCGAGGTGGGCGCCGACCATGAGGATGTCGTTCGGGTCGCCTCCGGGCCAGTCGGCGATGACGTTGTAGCCGGTCGCGCCGCCGTAGGTGAACGACTGCAGGGTGGTGGTGAACCCCGCGCCGTCCAGCAGGCCCTTGACGTAGTTGGCCGAGGCCAGATAGCCGGGGCGGCCGTGCGCGCGGTTGCCGCCGTTGGCGGTGGCGATGGACTGGAGTTGGGTGAGGTGTGCCTTCACGGCGGTCAGCGAGATGTCCGGTGGGACGGCGGCCGACGCCGATGGTGCGGTGAATGCCAGAGGGATGGCCAGGATCGCCGCCATGCCCATGGTCCACAGACTGCGCATCATGCTCCTCGGGTTTGAGGGTGTGGGGGTCCCCCGAGCGGCGCGCACCCGTGGTGGGTGCGCGCCGTACAGCGTGGTGGTGCGCTTTGCTGGACTTTGTTGTTAGCGGGCCGCGCCCTCAGGAGCCGTCGCGGTCTGCGCCGCGGTCCTGGCGAGTGTCGCGGCGTTGCGGTCGGGGATGCCCGTCAGGTCGTAGGCGAAGAACGTGGTGGCGTAGCCGACGGCCTTGGAGTTGCGGTCGAGCGCGGCGGCGTCGATGTTGCCGATGCCGTCGCAGGCGGCGTGGTAGCAGGGGTCGTAGGCGACACCGGCGGTCCCGCCGAACTTGGCGGCCTGCTCGGCGGTCTTGAGGACCTCGGCGCCGCTGAAGATGCCTCCGGCCGGGATGTCGTTGGCGATGAAGGCGCCGTAGTCGGAGCGGCCGGTGAAGTCGGTGCCCTCGAAGGGCAGGCCGCGCTTGCCGTAGAACCTCTCCAGGCGCTTCTCGATCTCGGCCGACCCCGCCGGACCGGCAGGGGCGCCCTCGGCGTCGGAGTCGTCACCGTCGTACAGGAAGGTGCCGCCGTTCGGCGAGGCGATCATGTCGAAGTTCAGGTAGAGCCTGATCTTGTCCCGTTCGGCCTGGGACAGGCCCGCGACGTACTGCTCGGAGCCGAGCAGGCCCAGTTCCTCGGCGCCCCACCAGGCGAAGCGGAGCTTGTACTTGGTCGGCACCTTGGCCAGCTTCAGCGCGGTCTCCAGGACGGCGGCGCTGCCGGAGCCGTTGTCGTTGATGCCGGGGCCCTCGGGAACACTGTCCAGGTGCGCGCCGACCGCCACGATCTCGCCGGACTTGCCCCAGCGGGAGTCGGCGATCAGGTTCTTGGTACGGCCGACCGTGGTCTTGGCGTCCACCTTCAGGCGGACCGTGGTGTTCGGGCTGGCGGCCAGGTCCAGGCCGACGGCCGTGCTCGCCATCACGATGGGGAAGCCGAAGCGCCATTCGACGATGTCGAAGAGGAGCGGGTCGGTACGGCCGGGCTGGCCCTCGTTGAAGAAGATCACACCGGCCGCGCCGGCCGCCTTGGCGTTGGTGGCCTTGTCGACGAACGGGCAGGTGCCGCGCTGGAGCAGGGCGATCCGGCCGGGGACGAACCCGGCGAAGTCGGCGGCCTCGCACCCCGCGGTCGAGGTGTTCGGGTTCGGCGGCGTCGGGATGATCGCGTCGACGACCTGGATCTGGGCGGTGACGTCGCCAGGGCTGGAGGAGATCACCGTCACGAAGTCGGCCGGGTTGGCGTAGGTCTTCGCCTCGGGGGCCGTCTTCTGGAGGACCGACGGGCTGAACTCCTCCCAGTTGATCGGGAACTCGACGTCGGTCGTGGAGGTCTTGTATCCGGCCTTGTTCAGCTTGTCCTGCACGTAGGCCAGGGAGGCGTCGTAGCCGGACGTGCCCGCCGCCCGGTTGCCGCCGTTGGCGGTCGCGATCTGCTGGAACTTGTCCAGGTGTTTCTTGACGTTGCTGCCCTTGATCTGTGTCGCGAACGCGTTGGCGAGGACGTCCGGGACACTGGGGGCCGCGACGGTGGCACTCGCCGGTGCGGTGAAGGCGAGGGGGAGAGCGATGGCCGTGACCAGGGTGGCGGTCTGGACCATGCTGCGTCGTAACCTCAGGCGCATAACGCTCCTAGGGGGTGGAACGGAGGGAGACTCCCTATAGGTACATGGCGGAACGTACCGGTATCAACCGCGTTCGCCTAGGGATGTATCGACGCTGACTGACAAGAAAAGTTATCAAGTTCGACCCTGTCAGGGTTTTCTCAGGGATGCCTCGGGAACGTGGCGGTTCCGGCCGTTCGTTTGACCGGACGAAGAACACCGATTCGGGGAGAGGCGCCGTGTACCGTTCGAGAAACCACAAGATAATCGCCGGAGTCTGTGGCGGGATCGCGGACAGTCTCAACCTGCCGCCTACCCTCGTCCGGGTGCTGTGGCTGCTGCTCTCGCTCATTCCCGGGCCGCTCTGGGTCGTCTACGTGCTCATGTGGATCTTCATACCCAAGGCGCCGGAAGCTCGCTACTGAAAATAAGCTGGGGGCATGAGGCAACGCCCCCTGACCCTGGTCCAGGACGACCTGGTCGACTACGAGAAGGCGATGGAGCGGATGACCGACCTGGTCGGTCAGCGGCAACGCGACGAGCGCCCCGACACGCTCTGGCTGCTCAGCCACCCGCAGGTGTACACCGCGGGCAGGCGAACCCTTGAGCAGCACCTGCCCGATCCGGCTCACGGCATCCCGGTCGTGAGCACGGGTCGCGGCGGCCAGCTCACCTACCACGGCCCTGGCCAGCTGGTCGGGTACCTGATCGTCAAGCTCGGCGAGGACGAGGGGATCGTCGACTACGTTCGAGAGGTCGAGCTGAGGCTCGTCGCGGCGCTCGGCGCGCTGGGAGTCGCGGGCGAGCGCCCCGACACCCCCCCGGGCTCGGAGTTTCAGACCGGTGTGTGGACCGTCGAGACCGGACGCAAGATAGTCTCGATAGGC
>NZ_JBEOZN010000274.1:0-3607 GCF_040298085.1 Streptosporangium sp. NPDC001681
TGGACGATGCCTGCGCGCTGGTCGCGGCCCGGGGCCGGCTGATGCAGCGCCTGCCCGAGGGCGGGGCGATGGTGTCGGTCCAGGCCGGGGAGGCGCAGGTCGAGCCGGTGCTGGAGGACGGGGTCGTCATCGCCGCGGTGAACGGCCCGTCGTCCGTCGTGATCGCCGGAACCGAGGACGCCGTCCTGCGCGTCGCCGCGCGCTTCGACAGGACCATCCGGCTGCGGGTGAGCCACGCGTTCCACTCGCCGCTGATGGAGCCGATGCTGGCGGAGTTCCGGCAGATCGCCGAGGGGCTGACCTTCCACGAGCCGAGGACGGCGATCGTCTCCACCGTGACCGGTGAGAGGGTCGACGCCGCCTACCTGTGCTCGGCGCAGTACTGGGTGGATCACGTCGTGCGTCCGGTGCGTTTCGCGGAGGCGATCCGTGCCGCCGGGGCGGCGGGGGCCAAGGTGTTCCTGGAACTCGGTCCGGATGGCGGGTTGTCGGCGCTCGTTCACCAGAACCTCTCGGTTCGCCAGGACTCGGACGAGCAGGTGGTCGCCTTCCCCGTTCTGCGTAAGGACCGCGGCGAGGAGGCCGCGGCGCTGGCGGCGGCCGCCCGGCTGTACGTGCACGGGATGACGGTGCGGTGGCCGGAGCTGTTCTCCGCCACGGCGGCTCGCCGGGTGGACCTGCCGACGTATGCCTTCCAGCGGGAGCGGTACTGGTCCGAACCTGCGGCGACCGTAGGCGATGTCACCTCCGCCGGGCTGGACCGGCCGCGGCACCCGCTGCTCGGCGCGGCCGTGGAGCTGCCCGACACCGGTGGATTCCTGTTCACCGCTCTGGTCTCGACGGCGGCGCATCCATGGTTGTGCGACCACGTGGTGGCCGGACAGGTGCTGTTGCCCGGCACGGCCTTCGTCGAGCTGGCCGTGCGGGCGGGCGCTGAGGTCGGTTGCGGCCTGGTGGAGGAGCTCACGCTCACCGCGCCGCTCGTGCTGCCCGAGCGGGGCGGTGTCCAGTTGCAGGTGGCGCTCGGCGCCGCCACCGACGGCGGTGGCCGGACGATCGGCGTGTACTCCCGGCCGGCGGACGAGCCGGACGTGCCGTGGGTCCGGCACGCCACCGGTGTGCTCACCCCCGGCGTGCCGGGCGTCCCCGACCCCGGCATGGACGAGTGGCCGCGCGCGGACGCCGTCGCGGTGGACCTCGACGGCTTCTACGAGCGGCGGGCGCGGGTGGGCTTCTCCTACGGCCCCGCGTTCCAGGGAGTGCGCGCCGCCTGGCGCACCGGCCGGGAGGTGTTCGCCGAGGTCGCCCTGCCCGAGGACCTCGCGGCCGACGCGGGCTCGTACGGGCTGCACCCGGCCCTGCTCGACGCCGCGCTGCACGTGGCGTCCCTCGCCGGGCTCGACGAGGCGGGCGGTGGACTGCTGCCGTTCGCCTGGAGCGGGGTGTCCCTGCACGCCTCCGGCGCCTCAAGGCTCCGGGTCCGGGTGAGCGGGGCCGGTACGGACGCGGTCACGCTGGTCGTGGCCGATGCCCAGGGCGGCCTGGTCGCCTCGGTACGCTCCCTCGCGCTCCGGCCGAATGATCCGCAGCGTACGGCGCGCACCGGCGGTGGACCGCTGCTGCGGCTGGACTGGCCGCTCGCACCGGAATCCGGGAGCGGGGATCGTCCGGCCAGGCGCTGGTCGGTGCTCGGCTCCGACGAATGGGGTCTGGTCGCCGCCCTGCGCGCGGCCGGGCAGGTGGCGGACCTGACGGGTGAGCCGGACCCGGCCGCGGACGTGACGCTCATGCCGGTCTCGGTGCCGGCCGGGGACGACGTTCCGGCCGCCGTGCGGTCGGTGACCTCGGCGGTCCTGGCCCGGCTGCGGGAGAGCGGGCGCGACGAGCACGCCGACGGCCCGGTGATCTTTGTGACTCGCGGGGCGGTGGCCACCGATGCCGAGACCGTGCCCGACCCCGTCGCGGCGACGGTCTGGGGCCTGGTGCGCTCGGCGCAGGTGGAGAACCCGGGGCGGTTCGTCCTGCTTGATGTTGATGTCGAGCAGGTAAGCGGTGAGACGCTGGTCGCGGCGCTCGATTCCGCGGAGCCGCAGATCGCGATACGCGATGGCCTGCCCCGGGTGCCGCGGCTCATCGGAGTCGACGATGGAGTCGACGATGACCGTGCTGCCTCGCCGGCACCGACCACCTTCCGGGATACCGATGGCACCGTGCTCGTCACCGGCGGTCTGGGCGGGATCGGCGCGCTCGTCGCCCGCCACCTGGTGACCGAGCACGGCGTACGTCACCTGATGCTGGTCGGCCGTCGCGGCCCGGACACCGAGGGCGCCGCGGAACTGGTGGCGGAGCTGACCGCCCAGGGCGCCGAGGTCACGGCCGTCGCCTGCGACGTGTCCGACCGCGATGCCCTGGCCGAGCTGATCGCCGCAATCGCCCCGCGGCACCCGCTCACCGGGGTGGTACACGCCGCCGGCGTGCTCGACGACGGGCCGGTCGGCGCGCTGACACCCGAGCGGATCGACGCCGTGCTGCGGCCGAAGGCGGACGGCGCCTGGCACTTGCACGAGCTCACCCGCGACCTTGACCTGACCGCGTTCGTGGTGTTCTCCTCGGTGTTCGCGATGCTCGGCAACGGCGGCCAGGCGAGCTACACCGCGGCCAACGCCTTCCTCGACGCCCTGGTACGGCAGCGCGCCGCTCAGGGGCTGGCGGGCCTGTCGATCGGGTGGGGGCCGTGGCAGCAGGACACCGGGATGACCAGCGCCCTCACCGAGACCGACATGCGGCGCATGGCCCGGGCCGGGCTGCGACCACTGTCCGCCGAGCAGGGACTCGCCTTCCTCGACGCCGCCATGACGAGCCGGGAGCCGGTGGTGGTGGCGGCGCGGCTGGACCGGGCCGCACTACGGGCACAAAGTCGCATCCCGGTGCTCTTCCGCGCTCTGGTGCCCGCCCCCATGCGACAGGCGGCCGCCACCTCCGCCACCTCCGGCGCACTGGGTGCCTTGTCGGGAGAAGCACTCGGCGAGGCGGTGTCCACGCTGGTGCTCGGGCAGGTGGCCGCCGTGCTGGGGCATGCTTCGGCGAACGCGATCTCACCGGACATGACCTTCCAGGACCTCGGTCTTGACTCCCTCACCTCGGTGGAGCTGCGTAACCGGCTGATCGAGGCGACCGGTATCCGGCTGCCCGCCACGCTGGTGTTCGATCAGCCCACCCCGGTGGCGGTGACCGGTTTCATCCGCGGGCAACTCGACGGCGCCGAGGCGACCTCCGCGCCGCCCCTGCCCGTGCCCGTCACGACCCCGCTCAGCGGGGACCCGATCGTCATCGTCGGCATGGCCTGCCGGTATCCGGGCGGCGTCACCTCCCCGGAGCAGTTGTGGGAGCTGGTCACCGAGGGCAGGGACGCCATCTCGGACTTCCCGGCCGACCGAGGCTGGGAGCTTTCGGAGGCGTCCTTCGCCCGTGCGGGCGGCTTCCTGTATGACGCGGCCGAGTTCGACCCGCGCTTCTTCGGGATCTCGCCGCGCGAGGCGCTGGCGACCGACGTCCAGCAGCGGCTGCTGCTGGAGACCTCCTGGGAGGCCGTCGAACGGGCGGGCAT
>NZ_JBEOZN010000275.1:0-3443 GCF_040298085.1 Streptosporangium sp. NPDC001681
CCCACGATCACAGATGTGATCGTGGGGCCGCTTCTGTTTGATCTACTTCGCCAACAGTGTCCCCGTAGGGCGCGGGCGCCATTCCGGCCCCTGTCGACCAGAGAACCGAATGCGCCTAGGCTGGACCCGCCGTCGGTTCGCCCTGCCCGCCAGGCAGGCGCGTCGTAAGAGGGAACCCGGTGCGGCAACGCTCGCCTGCTTGGCTCGCGAGCTCGCCAATTCCGGGACTGCCCCGCAGCGGTGAGTGGGAACGACCGCCGTCAAACGCACTGGGTCCGAGTACCGGACCGGGGAAGCGACGGCCAGTAGATGCCCGGGCGAAATCCCGGGCGTGCCCGCGAGTCCGAAGACCTGCCACTGCCCGCGTGCGACCACGCACGCGGTGACTTCGGTGACCTCGAGGGCGGGTCGGCGGTGCGAGCGGGCACGGTATCAGAGTGCTCGCCGGTCAGCCGTTCCTTTGCGCCCATGAGAGCACCGGGGTCCTCCATGACTCGCGAAGGAGAGTTTCGTGGCTGAGACTTCCGCCACCCCCGCATCACTGGCCACCGTCCACGGTTATCCACGCCAGGGGCCGGACCGAGAGCTGAAGAAGGCGATCGAGGGCTACTGGGCGGGCCGCGTCACCGCCGATGAGCTGCACGACACCGCGGCCCGGCTGCGCCGCGACAACTGGAGGCACCTGACCGGTGCCGGCGTGCGGGAGGTCCCCACCGGCGACTTCTCGCTGTACGACCACGTGCTGGACACCACCGTCATGGTCGGTGCCATCCCCGAACGTCACTGGGCCGCCGTCGAAGCCGACGCCCTGGACGGCTACTTTGCCATGGCGCGCGGCACCCAGGACGTCGCTCCGCTGGAGATGACCAAGTGGTTCGACACCAACTACCACTAGTTCAGTCACAAAGGCAACTATTCATCGAAGAGCAGCCCGCGAAGCAGCACATCGAGCGATCAAGGCTCTGAGCTGCCAGAACAACCGTGCGGCCGGTTACACCGGCAATCAGGTCACATGATCAGGATTGCTTGAGAAGGCCGATCCGCGAGGAGTTTCATTACAGGGTCAAGGCGATCCGCCTGCGGCGGTTCGCGCGCCGGACAGTCGCTAACCCGGTGCATGATTATTCGACTGATCCAGGCCAGTGCCACCCACGCTAAATAACGCTTCGATAACGGAATTCAAGGCAATTTGCGCCATCCCGCAAGATCGCCACCGGGATTCATGATCTTGCAAATCAAGCCAATAGGCTTTTCTACCTGCAATGCTAAGTACCTGCACATTCGCGCAGCTCAGAGGCTGGTTTGAAAGATCAGCTAGGGTACAGAAAGGCGTCTAAGGGTTCCTTTGAGGGAGAGAGCGAATGATCTCAAAAAAGGTGCCCTAGGCTCTTGGGTGTCGATAAAAAGGCCGTCGCTGCGTGGAACTTCCAGGATCAACGCAACGACGGCCAGAGTGACACCTAAGGAGATGCCTATGCGAAGATTACCCCGTGATGGCGGCCCTTTAGTTCTCGGTGGGGTTACGGCTTCACTCGCGACTATCTTGGTCCTGACCGGGCACGCCGACGATATACAGCATGTCGTAGGGGCTGTGACAGCAATTATGGCGATCTACGTCGGTCGGAGGACTAGATCTTCTGAGTCCCCCTCTAATCGAAACGATGAACAGGGCAGCAGCGCTCCGCGCTGCCGCACGGCGGGGCACGCCCGCCCGCGCCGCGCGGACATCGGGACCGGGCATGCGGCCTGGGGGCCGGTCCCGTCCCGCGCCCGCCCGGCGCGAACGGCCGGACCCCGCCGCCCGCCGCACGAGCCCGCCCGCCGCACCGAACACCCCGCCGACCGTCAACGCGCTGCCGCTACCCGCCCGATGCTGAAGGCCGTGACGATCGCTCACTTCGGGTTTCGCTGTGCATGGTTGGGCGATCGACTGCCGCGTCCCTCCTTCGTCGGGACTTGCCACCGGAGGACCATGGCGACGTGAGTAACGGCTACTGCTTCCCATGTTCTGACGTCCGCTCTGCGGGCCGATGGTCCCGGTACGCAGCGGCCAAGAGTGATCAGGACGTATCCGAGGTCAGCCTGGAGGTTTCGCCCGCTGCGACCACCGGCCCCAACCACTACGCGGCCCCTTTGGGGTGCTTCGCATTGGCGCCGACCGTCTCCGCTCCCGTCCATGGCTCAGGAAGGGAGAGGTAACCAAGTACTACTAGTCGGTCGCAAGTGACTTCCAAGCACGGTGGTCCACCGTGGAGACATGCCCAGGGCCAAGAAGCCGACCAAGCCACTCGTCCATACGAGAAAGACCCCCACCCGCAGACAGGCCAGGGCGCTGGCCAGGCAGCGGCGCGAGCAGGCCGACTGGCGGCTCGTGGAGAAACGAGATCGGGCCGAAAGCTTCAAGCCGTACGCTAGACACTATTACGTTGGCCGCAATCAAGTACTCTTCCTCAGCTTCCTGCCATGGATACTCGTCGTGGCGATAGTCACCAACGCCCTGCCCGATCTGAAGGTGGCACTCGGGGTGACGGGTACACCGGGAACCGCCACCGTCGTGGTGCACGAGCGCGTCGGCAGAAACAGCTACCACAGCGAGGCGCGCCTCGTGTTCGACGACCCGGCACGGGAGCCCGTCATCGTCAAAACCGTCTCGGGTGTGGAGTTGGGGGAGTCCTTCCGCGCCGCGCTCACCCCCGAGGGCGACTGGGTTCTGCCCACCGGCATGCGAGGGGCGACGAGATCGTTGATGTTTCTCTCCATGGCCCCGCTCTGCGTGTCGTTCATACCCTACGTACTGCTGTACCGCTTCCGCGTCAGGCGTGGTCTCAAGGCGGCGGCGATCGGCGGCGGCGTGGTGGCCGCCGCCTCTGTGCTGATGTTCGTCGTGATGCTGGTCCTCAATCTCTTCTACTGAGCGGCCGAGGCTCAGGGCCAGGAGGAGTCCTGGTCGGGGTCGCCGCCGTCGGAGGAGGTCCCCGTAGTAATCGCGGAAAATACAACGGATATGGGTCTGACCTGCATGGATAGAGCTTGGCCCGCCATCCACATGATCATGTTGCCAAGGAGTCTCCGCAGATCAGCGGCAAGATGCACACCGTTGGATTCCGGCACGCCGCCAACCGGGCTGCCCGCAAAGCACTCCATACCTTCGCCGACAACAGCCGGCACGACGATCCATGGGCCGCCAACCTCTACCAACGCGCCCGAGATCGCGGCAAGCGACACCCCCAGACCGTTCGCATCCTTGGCCGTGGCTGGCTACGGATCATGTTCGCCTGCTTCCGTGACGGCACGCCCTATGACCCCGCCGTTCACCACGCCCGGCACTGCGTGAATACCGCATAAGAGGCTGTTGGGTCGGACCGGGGCGCGGTGTCAGCCTTGCGACTGGTCCGTTTCCCCGGCCCGCCCGCCGAACCGGGCGTGCTCGTCTCCAAGCACCC
>NZ_JBEOZN010000276.1:0-3413 GCF_040298085.1 Streptosporangium sp. NPDC001681
ATTTACACCCACAACACGGAAAACCTTATCTTTTTCTACGCGAGTGTTGTTCTGACGTGTGCTCTTCCTATGTGGACCGTGCGGCTCGCGCGGGCCTCGCCGGCCCTCGCGTGGACCGCGTCGGATTCGCCGCGCGTCACGAGCGCACCCCGATTCCGAGAAACTTCAACTTGAAGGCACGCGCGCACGACCGGCAGTACCAGCCGCCGTCGCCCTCGTAGGGCTCCAGGTCCTCCTCGCCGCAGTACGGGCAGTGGAAGGGGACGGCGCGCTCACTCATCCGTTCCGCCGTTCACTTCAGGTCCGCGTCGTCGGCGCGCTGCACCCAGTCGGAGAAGGTCTCGTCGTCCTTCTTCTGCTCCTCGAAGTTGCGCAGCACCCGCTCCACGTAGTCGGGAAGCTCCTCGGAGGTGGTCTTCAGACCGCGGACCTTGCGGCCGAAGCCCGGGTTGACGCCCAGCGAGCCGCCCAGGTGCACCTGGAAGCCCTCGACCTGCTCACCCTTGTCGTTGACGACGAGCTGGCCCTTCAGGCCGATGTCGGCGACCTGGATGCGCGCGCAGGAGTTGGGGCAGCCGTTGACGTTGATGGTCAGCGGGTTCTTGAAATCGGGCAGCCGCTGCTCCAGCTCGTCGATCAGGTTGGCCGCGGTGGCCTTGGTCTCGACGATGGCCAGCTTGCAGAACTCGATCCCGGTGCACGCCATGGTCTGGCGCCGGAAGGTGGAGGGGTTGACCTGCAGGTCGCCGGCCTCCAGCTCGGCGACAAGGCTGTCGACCTGGTCGGGCGCCACGTCGAGGATGACCATCTTCTGCTCGACGGTGGTGTGCACCCGGTTGGAACCGTGCCGCTCGGCGATGTCGGCGATCAGGTGCAGCTTGTCACCGTCGAGGCGGCCGACCTTCGGTGCGAAGCCGACGTAGAAGTTGCCGTCCTTCTGCGGGAAGACGCCCACGTGGTCCCTGCGGCCGCCGCGCGGCTCCTCGGGCGCGGGGCCGTCGGGCAGGGCGTGGCCGAGGTACTCCGTCTCCAGGATCTCCCTGAACTTCTCCGCGCCCCAGTCGTTGATCAGGAACTTGATCCGGGCCCGGTGCCGCAGGCGGCGGTAGCCGTAGTCGCGGAAGATGCCGATCACGCCGCCGTAGGCGGGGGCGACCTGCTCGGGGGTGAGGAAGACCCCCAGCCGCTTGCCGAGCATCGGGTTGGTGGACAGGCCGCCGCCCACCCAGAGGTCGAAACCCCGCTCGCCCTTGTCGTTCACGACGCCCACGAACGCCACGTCGTTGATCTCGTGCACGGTGCAGTGCGCCGGGCACCCGCTCACCGCCGACTTGAACTTGCGCGGCAGGTTGGAGAAGGCGGGGTCGCCGATGTAGGTGTCGTAGATCTCCTGGATCTGTGCGGAGCCGTCGAGGACCTCGTCGGTGTCGATCCCGGCCAGCGGGCAGCCCAGGATGACGCGCGGGGTGTCGCCGCAGGCCTCCGTGGTGGACAGGCCCACCGACTCCAGGCGCTCCCAGATGTCGGGGACGGCCTCGATCTCGATCCAGTGGAGCTGGATGTTCTGCCGGTCGGTGACGTCGGCGGTGCCCCGGCCGTAGAGGTTGGAGATGTCGGCGATGACCCGCAGCTGCGCCAGGTCGAGTCGGCCGCCGTCGATCCTGACCCGGAGCATGAAGTAGCGGTCGTCGAGCTCCTCCGGCTCCAGGATCGCGGTCTTGCCGCCGTCGATCCCGGGCTTGCGCTGGGTGTAGAGACCGAACCAGCGCATCCGGCCGCGCAGGTCGGAGGGGTCGATGGAGTCGAAGCCCCGCTTGGAGTAGATGTCGATGATCCGCTGACGGACGTTGAGCCCGTCATCGTTCTTCTTGTTCTCCTCGTTCTTGTTCAACGGTTCGCGGTAACCGAGAGCCCACTGACCTTCGCCACGCGGGCGCTTGTGGTGTCGGTTGACCGGCCGGGCCGGGGTCGTCATGTGCGCGTCCTTTTTGAGGCTCGATGGGATGATTTCCGGACGCGCACGGGCGGCACCTCCCGCCTCGTCGTTGAGTGCGGGGGTCGATTACTCAGAGGAGGACGCCTGTTACGCGGCCGAGCTGGGTGAAATCAGCAGAGGGCGACGGTTAACGGACGTCACAACAGATGGCACTGCGGACACGCAGAAGGTCGACGTGGCGTCGCACGACGAGCAATGGGTCCGCTGGCATGTCTCTGACGATACCTTGGCGGCACTGGATGTCCAATGTCGGGTCCACAATCTGGACGCGAGGGCGAGATCCGGGCCCGGGTCATCCCTGGCGCGGCCAGCCCATCGCCGACTCCCTGGGCCTGTCGGCGGGCTTGTGCTGGCAGTCGCACCACGAGCCCCCTCGGCACTTGTCGTGCCGCCGTGCCTTGCACTCCTGGCAGATCATGCCTCCATTCTGCGCTGTTCCCTCTAGAACATTACTCGGTTACCCTGGCCTTGGCTGGAACAGGGAGGCGCCATGGGCCTGGTGGACGAGCTGCTGGCGGATCTGCACGCCGAGACGGTCGAACTCGACGCGATGATCGGAAGGCTCGGCGCGGAGGAGTGGGAGCTGGCCACCCCGGCCGAGGGCTGGATGGTGCGCGACCAGATCAGCCATCTCGCCTGGTTCGACGACGCCGCCACCGTCTCCGCCACCGACCCCGACGGGTTCCGCGCCGCCCTGCCCGCCCTCCTGGCCCGTGGCGACTCCGCGGTGGACGAGCTCGCGGTCGCCTCGCGCAGCCTGGCCGCCGGTCAGATACGCGACTGGTTCCGCGAGGCCAGGGCCCGCGGTCTGGAGGCCTTCGCCCGGCTGGACGCCGGTGCCAGGCTGCCCTGGTACGGGCCCGACATGTCGGTCGCCTCCTTCGTCACCGCGCGCCTGATGGAGACCTGGGCTCACGGGCAGGACGTGGCGGACGCGCTCGGCGTCACGCGCGCGCCGACCGCCAGGCTCAGGCACGTGGCGACGCTCGGGGTACGCGCCCTGCCGTACGGCTTCGCGGTGCGCGGCCTGGAGCCGCCGGCACAGCCGGTGCGGGTGGAGCTGACCATGCCCGACGGATCGCCGTGGGCGGCCGGCCCCCCGGGCGTCCCCGATCTGGTCCGCGGCACCATGCTCGACTTCTGCCTCCTGGTGGTCCAGCGCCGCCACCTCGCCGACACGTCCCTGCTGGTACGCGGCGAGACCGCGAGGGCCTGGACGGCGGTCGCGCAGGCCTTCGCCGGCCCCCCGGGCAAGGGAAGAGCCCCCCTCGGCCAAGGGGAGAGCCGAACATAAGGCCACACCAACCGGACCGAGGGCCCCTTGTAAGGGACGTGCTCGCCTCCACGGCCTGGGGGGACTACCCGTGAGGCCGCGCCGGGGACTGGACTGAGGAGAGCGGGGTCGCGAGGTACGAGC
>NZ_JBEOZN010000277.1:0-3377 GCF_040298085.1 Streptosporangium sp. NPDC001681
AGGTGCAGGGCGACCAGCGAGGACGAGCACGCCGTGTCGACCGTGACCGCGGGCCCCTCGAACCCGAACGTGTAGGCGATCCGGCCCGACGCCACACTGCCCGCGTTGCCGTTGGCCAGGTAACCCTCCAGCGGGGCGGGCGCCTCCCCCACGCGGGGTGCGTAGTCGTGGTACATCACTCCGGCGAAGACGCCGGTCCTGCTGCCCCGCAGCGTGGCCGGATCGATGCCAGCGCCCTCGAAGGCCTCCCATGCCGTCTCCAGCAGCAACCGCTGCTGCGGATCGGTCGCCAGCGCCTCACGCGGCGAGATCCCGAAGAACTCCGCGTCGAACTCGGCCGCCTCGTGCAGGAATCCGCCGTGCTTCGTGTACGACGTACCGGGGTGCGCGGGATCGGCGTCGAATAGCGCCCGCAGGTCCCAGCCCCGGTCGGACGGGAACTCCGAGATCGCATCGCCGCCCGAGGCGACCAGCCGCCACAGCTCCTCCGGCGAGCTCACCCCGCCGGGCAGCCGGCAGGCCATTCCGACGATCGCGATCGCGTCGTCGCTCACCGGGGCGGGGACGGCCGGGGCGGCGGGCCCGTTCTCGGTCTCCCCGCCGAGTTCCGCCTGGAGGTAGCCGACCAGCGCGGCGGGCGTGGGATGGTCGAAGGTCAGGGTGGCGGGCAGCCGGAGCCCCGTCACCGCGTTCAGCCGGTTGCGCAGCTCGACCGCCGTCAGGGAGTCCAGCCCGAGGTCGCCGAAGGCCCGCCGGGCCGGCACGGTCTCGGCGCCGGCCCCGAGTACCACCGCCACCTCGGCACGTACCAGGCCGAGCAGGAGTTCGCTCCGCCGGTCGGCGGCGAGTCCGGCCAGCCGCAGTGCGAGCGATGACCGTTCCGCGGCCTCCCGCGCGGGCCGGCGCGGGGGCCGGACGAGACCGCGCAGCAACGGCGGGATCTCCCCCGTGGCGCGCACCGCGGGCAGGTCGAGCAGGACGGGGACCAGAACGGCGGGGCCGAGCCGCAGCGCGGCGTCGAACAGCTCCAGCCCCTCTGCGGTGGGCAGCGGCCGGACCCCGCCGCGCGCGGCCCGTGCCCGGTCGACGTCGGTCAGGTGCGCGGTGACGCCGGTGCTCTGCGCCCACAGGCCCCAGTCCAGGGAGAGCGCGGGCAGGCCCGCGCCGCGGCGGTGCTCCGCGAGGGCGTCGAGGAAGGTGCCGGCCGCCGCGTAGCTCGCCTGCCCCGCACTGCCCAGGACCCCGGCGATCGAGGAGTACAGCACGAACCACGCCAGATCGAGCTCCTTCGTCAGGTCGTGGAGATGCCAGGCCGCGTCGACCTTGGGACGGAGCACCGCGTCGACGCGCTCGGCGGTGAGCGAGGCGATCACACCGTCGTCGACGACACCCGCGGTGTGCACGACGGCGGTCAACGGATGCTCCGCCGGAATCGCCGTGAGAACCTCCTCCAGGAACGCCCGATCGGCCACGTCCCCCGCCACGATGTCGACGCGGGCACCGAGCCCGGCCAGCTCGGCCCGTAGCTCGGCCGCACCAGGAGCCTGATCGCCACGGCGGCTGGCGAGGATCAGGTGCCGGGCACCGTGCCCGGTCACGACGTGCCGGGCGAGCAGGCCACCGAGCCCTCCTGTGCCGCCGGTGATCAGCACGGTCCCTTCCGGGTTCAGGGGCGCGGCTCCGATGGCCGGACCGCCCGTCGCCCGGACCAGGCGCGGCACCAGGATCCGATCTCCCCGTACCGCCAGCTGCGGCTCACCGGCGGCCAGCCGACGGACGGTCTCCGCGCTGAGGTCGCGGTCACCGTCGACCAGGACGATCCGCCCCGGCTGCTCCGACTGGGCCGAGCGCACGAGTCCCCACACGGCGGCCGCACGCGGATCAACGGTCTCCTCCTCGGAGGAGGCCACCGCGTTCCTGGTGACCACGACCGCGCGGGCGGAACCGGCGCGTTCCTCCCCCAGCCATCGCCGTAGCTCGGCCAGTACCCGGTTCGTCACCTCGTGGACGGCGGGCACCACGCCCGCCGACGGATCCGGGCCGGCATCGCCGGAGATGACGACGACGTCGGTGACATCCGCGTCGGCGGGATCGATGGTGGGCGGCTCGACCCAGCCGATCTGGAAGAGCGAGTCGCGCGACACCAATCGCGCCTCGCGCAGCCGGCCCGCCTCGATCAGGCGGGAACGCAGCCCCTCGACGGATGCGACGGGCGCTCCCGTGGTATCCGCCACCTGGACCGTCCAATCCTGCGGACCGGTCGGCGCGAGCCGCACCCGGACCTCGGACGCGCCGGAGGCGTGCAGGCGGACGCCCCGCCAGGCGAAGGGCAGCCGGTTGCCGCCGGCCGGGGTGGTCGGCAGGGTGTCATGCGCCGCGACGTGCAGAGCGGCGTCGAGCAGGGCGGGATGCACGCCGAACCGGGCGGCGTCCTCCCGCTCCCCCTCCGCGAGGGACACCTCCGCGAAGAGCACCTCACCCTGCCGCCAGGCCGCCTTCACCCCCTGGAACGCGGGACCGTAGTTCAGACCGGCTCCGGCCAGGGTGTCGTAGAAGTCCGTGACATCGAGCGCCACGGCGTCGGCGGGAGGCCACGCGGCCAGACTGAACAGGTTCTGCCCCGAGCCGGGGACGACACGGCCGCCCGCGTGCTTGACCCACTCGGCGCCTGCCGGTGCGCCCTCGGGGCGGGAATGGACGGCGACGGCACGGCCACCCTCACCGTCCGGGGCACCGGCCGACACCTGGATGTGCACCGCGCCGCTCTCCGGAAGCAGGAGAGGGGTCTCGATCACCAGCTCGTCAAGCGCCTCCGCACCGACCTCGTCACCGGCTCTGATCGCGAGTTCGACGAAGGCGGTGCCGGGAACCACGGCCGTACCCGCGACCGCGTGGTCGGCGAGCCAGGGATGCGACCGCAGCGACAGACGACCGGTCAGGAGTACGGCGTCGGCATCCGCAAGCCCGATCGTGCCGCCGAGCAGCGGATGGTCGGCCGCACCGAATCCCAGCCCCGAGGCGTCCGCCGCGCCCGCCGGCGAGGCGTCGAGCCAGTAGCGCTGTCGCTGGAAGGCGTAGGTGGGGAGGTCGACCTTGCTCGCGCCGGGGAAGATCGCCTCCCAGTCGATCGGGCGGCCATGGATGTGGGCCTGCCCGAGTGCCAGCAGCGCGCTCACCTCCTCGGGCCGGTCCTTGCGCAGCAGGGGGGCCAGCACATGTGGCTCGGCGTCGGTGCGCTCCGGCAGCGACTGCCGTGCCATCGCCGACAACACCCCGTCAGGCCCCAGCTCCAGGAACGTCGTCACCCCCGCCGCATCGAGGGCGGTCACCGCGTCGGCGAACCGGACCGGCTCTCTTACCTGCCGCACCCAGTAGCC
>NZ_JBEOZN010000278.1:0-3374 GCF_040298085.1 Streptosporangium sp. NPDC001681
CAGGGCGACCAGCGAGGACGAGCACGCCGTGTCGACCGTGACCGCGGGCCCCTCGAACCCGAACGTGTAGGCGATCCGGCCCGACGCCACACTGCGCAGCGTGCCGATGCCCAGGTGGCCTTCCAGTTCCTCGGGCGTTCTGGAACCGGCGGCGTAGTCACCGCCCGCGAGCCCCGCGAACACCGCCGTACGACTGCCTCGGAGCGGAGCCGGATCGATGCCGGCCTGCTCGAACACCTCCCAGGCGCTCTCCAGGAGCAGCCGCTGCTGCGGGTCGATCGCCAGCGCCTCGCGCGGCGAGATCCCGAAGAACTCCGCGTCGAAGCCCGCGACGTCACTCAGAAAGCCGCCGTACCGAGTGTACGACGTGCCGGGATGGTCGGGATCGGGGTCGAACAGGCCGTCCAGGTCCCAGCCCCGGTCCGCGGGGAACCGTGACACCGCGTCCCGGCCCGCGGCGACCAGATCCCACAGGTCCTCCGGCGAGTTCACGTCGCCGGGAAACCGGCAGGACATTCCCACGATCGCGATCGGCTCCCTGCCCGCAGACTCGACCTCGTGCAGCCGCCCCCGCAGACTGTGGACATCGGCGATCGCTCGTTTCAGGTATTCGCGAAGCTTCTCGTCGGCCATGGTGGATGCGCTCCTCAGCGTCAAAGGGAGTCGATGTCGTGGTCGAGGAGCCGGAACAGCTCCTCGTCGGTCGCGGAGTCCAGGTCGATGCCCGCGCCCACCGGTGGCGCGACCGTCCCCCACCGGTCGAGCAGGACCCGCATCCGGGTCAGGAGCTCCGCGTACTCGGGGTCGTTCTCGGCACCGGAGGAGAACACCGCCTCCAGGTAGTCGAGTGAGGCCGAGGCGGAGGGGAACCGGACGGCTTCCCCGGACGACGACAGTTCGTTCCTGAGGTAGCCGACGATCGCGGCGGGCGTGGGGTAGTCGAAGACCAGCGTGGCCGGCAACCGCAGGCCGGTGGCCGCGCCGAGCCGGTTGCGCAGGTCGACGGCGGTCAATGAGTCCAGGCCAAGCTCCCGGAAGGCCCGTCCGAGGTCGATGGCGCTCGCGCCGTCGTGCCCCAGGACGACTGCCGACTCGGCGCGGACCAGCTCGACCAGCGCTTCGTCCAGCTCGGCTCCGGCCAGCATGGCGATCGACCGGGTCACGGGTTCCGCCACGGTCGGCACCTCAAGCGGCCTGCCTCCGGCGGGCGCGGCGTCGAGCCAGAAGCGGCGGTGGCGGAAGGAGTAGGTCGGCAGCGGTATCCGGCGGGCGCCGGGGTACACCGCCCGCCAGTCCACCGGGACACCTCGGACGTACACCTCCGCCAGAGACGTGTGGAACCGGTCGAGGCCGCCGTGGTCGCGGCGCAGCGATCCCGCCACGACCGCGCCCGGCCTGGCGGTGCCTTCGAGGGTCTCCTGGATGCCGGAGGTCAGCACCGGATGGGGGCTGACCTCGATGAACACGTCGTATCCCCGCTCGGCAAGCGCACGGGTGGCCTCCTCGAACCGGACCCGCTCACGGAGGTTCGCGTACCAGTAGTCCGCGTCCATCGGCGCCGTGCCGATCCAGTCGGCGGTGACCGTGGACAGGATCGGCACGTCACCGGGACGCGGCCGGATCGGCGCGAGGGCCTCGCCCACCTCCGCGCGGACCCGCTCGACATGCGCGGAGTGGGAGGCGTAGTCCACCGGGATGAGCCGGGCCCGTACGTCCTGCTCCCGGTAGTCGTCGACGAGCCCGGCCACCGCGTCCGGATCGCCGGAGATCACCACCGACGAGGGACCGTTGACGGCGGCCACCGAGACGCGACCCGCCAGCCCGATGATCCTGGCCTCCACCTCACCCGGTGGCAGCGCCACCGACGCCATGGCTCCGCTCCCGGCCAGGGCCAGGATGGCACGACTGCGGAGCGCGACGACTCGTGCGGCATCCTCCAGCGACAGGGTTCCGGCCACGCACGCCGCGGCGATCTCGCCCTGGCTGTGCCCGACGACGGCGGCGGGGCGGACGCCATAGGACTCCCAGAGGGCGGCCAGCGACACCATCACCGCCCACAGCAACGGCTGGACCACGTCCACCCGGTCCGGATCGGGTGCGCCCGGCACACCACGCAGGACGTCTGCGGGCGACCAGTCCACGTACGGGGAGAGCGCCTGGCCACAGGCCGCCAGCCGGTGGGCGAACACCGGAGCGGAGTCGAGCAGCTCGACCGCCATCCCCGCCCACTGGGACCCTTGCCCGGGGAAGACGAACACCACCCTGCCCTCGCCCTCGACATCCGCGACACCGCGTACCACCCGGGGCGAGGAGGTCCCGGCGGCCAGCGCGCGCAGGCCGGACACGAACCCGTCGGTGTCCTCGGCGAGGACGACGGCGCGATGCTCGAAGGCCGATCGCGTGGTGGCGAGGGAGAGTCCGACGTCCCGGGGGTCGATTTCGGCCGCGTCATCGGAAGCCTCGACGAAGTCGGCCAGGCGGGCGGCCTGGCCGTACAGGGCCTCCGGGGTCCTGCCCGACACCGTCCAGGGGAGCGGTCCGCCACGCGGCTCCGCCCGGGTGGGCGTCGCCTCGACCGGCGGAGCCTGTTCGATGATCACGTGGGCGTTGGTGCCACTGACCCCGAACGCCGACACCCCCGCCCGGCGCGGCGCGCCCGTCTCCGGCCAGGACCGCGCCTCGGTGAGCAGTTCCACGGCTCCGGCCGACCAGTCCACGTGCGGCGACGGCTCGTCCACGTGGAGCGTCCTGGGCAGGACGCCGTGACGGATCGCCTGCACCATCTTGATGATCCCGGCCGCTCCGGCCGCCGCCTGGGTGTGCCCGATGTTCGACTTCAGCGAGCCCAGCCACAGCGGCCGCTCATCGGACCTGTCCTGGCCGTACGTGGCGATGAGCGCCTGCGCCTCGATCGGGTCGCCCAGCGTGGTACCCGTGCCGTGGCCCTCAACGGCGTCCACCTGCGAGGGCGCGAGCCCGGCGTTGGTGAGCGCCTGCCGGATGACCCGCTGCTGCGACGGGCCGTTCGGCGCCGTCAGCCCGTTGGAGGCGCCGTCCTGGTTCACCGCCGTACCACGTACCACGGCCAGCACCTCGTGGCCGAGCCGCCGGGCGTCCGCGAGGCGCTCGACGAGGAGCAGGGTCACGCCCTCGGCCCAGCCGGTGCCGTCGGCGGCCCCCGCGTACGCCTTGCATCGGCCGTCGGGGGCCAGCCCGCGCTGCCGGGAGAACTCGACGAACACGGCGGGCGAGGCCATGACCGCGACTCCGCCGGCCAGCGCCAGGTCGGACTCGCCCGAGCGCAGCGACTGCACCGCCAGGTGCAGGGCGACCAGCGAGGACGAGCACGCCGTGTCGACCGTGACCGCGGGCCC
>NZ_JBEOZN010000279.1:0-3325 GCF_040298085.1 Streptosporangium sp. NPDC001681
GGTGCTGGCCTCCGGGGAGCCGCAGGCGGCGGTCCGTGAGGGTGCGGTACGGGTGCCTCGTCTGGCTCGGGTGATGCCGGCCCAGGAAGCAGAACGGCCGTGGGATCCGGACGGTACGGTGTTGATCACTGGTGGTACCGGTGGTCTGGGTGGTCATCTGGCTCGGCATGTGGTGGCCGAGCGGGGTGTGCGGCGTCTGTTGCTGACCAGTCGCCGGGGTTTGGATGCTCCTGGTGCGGTGGAGTTGCAGGCGGAGCTGATCGCGCACGGGGTCGAGGTCACGGTCGCCGCCTGTGACATGGCGGATCGGGATGCGGTGGCGGCCCTGCTGGCGCAGGTCCCGGCCGAGCATCCGCTGACCGCCGTGATCCACACTGCCGGTGTGCTGGCCGACGGGACGATTCCGTCGCTGACGCCCGAGCGGCTGGACACCGTGCTGCGGCCCAAGGTCGATGCCGCCTGGCATCTGCATGAGCTGACCCGGGGTCTGGATCTGGCGGCGTTCGTCGTGTATTCGTCCTTGTCGGGTGTCATGGGCTCGGCTGGGCAGGGCAACTACGCGGCCGCGAACGCGTTCGTGGATGGGCTGGCTCAGTGGCGCCGGGCCGAGGGGCTGCCCGCGCTGTCGCTGGCCTGGGGTGCCTGGGCTCAGGACAGCGGATTGACCGGCACGCTAAGCGACGCCGACATGCGGCGGATCACCCGGATGGGCATGCCGCCGCTGTCGGTGGAGCAGGGCCTGGCGCTGTTCGACGCCGCCGGGCGGGTGGCCCGGCCGGTGGTGATCCCGTTCCGCTTGGAGCTGGCGGTGCTGCGCGCGCAGGGTGAGGTCTCGCCGTTGTTGCGGGGTCTGGTGCGGGGAGTGCGGCGGTCGGCGGCGTCCGGTTCGATGGTGGCGACGTTGCTGGGGCGGCTGGCTCCGCTGGGGGCGGCCGAGCGCACCGGGGTCCTGGTGGATCTGGTGCGTACCGAGGTGGCCTTGGTGCTGGGGCATGCCTCGCCGGAGATGGTGGAGGTGCGGCGGGAGTTTCGTGAGCTGGGCTTCGACTCTCTTACCGCGGTGGAGTTGCGTAACCGGCTGAACGGTGTGACCGGGTTGCGGTTGCCGTCCACGCTGGTGTTCGACTATCCGACGCCGGTGGTGCTGGCGGAGTTCCTGCTGGCCGAGTTGTTCGGTGAGGACGCCGACGTGGTCGTCCCCACGTCGGTGGTACCGGTCGCGGACGACCCGATCGTGATCGTGGGCATGGCGTGTCGTTATCCGGGTGGGGTGGCCTCTCCGGAGGATCTGTGGCGGTTGGTGGCCGAGGGCGGGGACGGGATCGGTGAGTTCCCGACCACGCGGGGCTGGGATCTGGGGGCGTTGTACAGCCCGGATCGGGAGAGCCAGGGCACCAGCTATGTGCACGAGGGCGGCTTTCTGGAGAGCGCCGCGCAGTTCGATCCGGGGTTCTTTGGGATCTCGCCGCGTGAGGCTTTGGCGATGGATCCGCAGCAGCGGCTGCTGCTGGAGACGTCCTGGGAGGCCTTCGAGCGGGCGGGCATGGATCCGGTCTCCTTGCGGGGCAGCCACACGGGTGTGTTCGTCGGCGTGATGTATAGCGACTACGGGATGAGCGTCGATCTCCCGCCGGAGGCGATGGGCTTCATCGGCACCGGTACGGCGGCCAGCGTTGCGACCGGCCGGGTCTCGTATGCGCTGGGGTTGGAGGGGCCTGCGGTGACGGTGGACACCGCGTGTTCGTCGTCGCTGGTGGCGATGCATATGGCGGCGCAGGCGCTGCGGTCTGGGGAGTGTTCGCTGGCGGTGGCCGGTGGTGTGACGGTGATGGCCAACCCGGGGGTGTTCATCGGTTTCAGCGCGCAGGGTGGGCTGGCCGGTGACGGCCGGTGCAAGTCCTTCGCTGACGCGGCGGACGGCACGAGCTATTCCGAGGGTGTGGGCATGCTGGTGCTGGAGCGGCTGTCGGACGCGCGCCGCAACGGCCATCAGGTGCTGGCGGTGGTGCGAGGGTCGGCGGTCAACCAGGACGGTGCGTCCAACGGGTTGACCGCGCCGAACGGCCCGTCGCAGCAGCGGGTGATTCGTCAGGCGCTGGCCGTGGCGGGCTTGAACCCCACCGAGGTGGACGCGGTCGAGGCGCACGGCACCGGCACGACGCTGGGTGACCCGATCGAGGCGCAGGCCCTGCTGGCCACCTATGGCCAGGACCGGGACGAGGACCGGCCGCTGTTGCTGGGGTCGATCAAGTCGAACATCGGTCACACCCAGGCGGCGGCGGGCGTGGCGGGTGTGATCAAGATGGTCATGGCGATGCGGCATGGGGTGCTGCCCAAGACGTTGCACGTGGATGCGCCGTCGTCGCATGTGGACTGGGCCTCGGGCGCGGTGGAAGTGCTGACCGAGCCGGTCGAGTGGCCGGAGACCGGTCGTCCGCGCCGGGCGGGTGTGTCGTCGTTCGGGATCAGCGGCACCAACGCGCACGTGATCCTCGAACAAGGGCCGGAAGCACCGGAAGGAGAAGACGCTTCGCAGGACCGGATGCCGGCCGCGGGTGTGGTTCCGGTGCTGGTGTCGGGCCGTACGGCGGAGGCGTTGCGGGCGCAGGCCGGACAACTGGCTTCGCGTGTGGACGGCGAGTCCGGTCTGGATCTGGCCGATGTGGCGTTCTCGCTGGCGACGACGCGGTCGGTGTTCGAGCATCGGGCGGTGGTGCTGGCCGAGGGCCGTGAGGGTGTGCTGGCCGGGCTGGGTGCGCTGGCCGAGGGCCTGCCGGGTGTGAGTGTGGTGGCCGGGGTGGCCGGGGCGGAGCCGCAGCTGGCGGTGTTGTTCACCGGTCAGGGCAGCCAGCGGGCGGGGATGGGCCGGGAGCTGTATGACCGCTTCCCGGTGTTCGCGACGGCGCTGGACGAGGTGATCGCGGAGCTGGACCCGCTGCTGGAGGGATCATTGCGCGAGGTGCTGTTCGCCGAGCCGGGCACGGCGGAGGCGGAGGCGCTGGATCGGACCGGGTGGGCGCAGCCTGCGTTGTTCGCGGTGGAGACGGCGCTGTTCCGGTTGGTGTCCTCGTGGGGGGTGCGGCCGGGTGTTCTGACCGGTCATTCGATCGGGGAGATCAGCGCGGCGCATGTGGCCGGGGTGCTGTCGCTTCAGGACGCGTGTGTGCTGGTGGCGGGCCGGGCGCGGTTGATGCAGGCGCTGCCGGCCGGTGGGGCGATGGTGTCGGTGCGGGCTTCTGAAGAGGAGGTCGCTGAGCTGCTGGTCGGGCGGGAGAAGGAGGTGTCGGTCGCGGCGGTGAACGGTCCGGCCTCGGTGGTGATCGCC
>NZ_JBEOZN010000280.1:0-3276 GCF_040298085.1 Streptosporangium sp. NPDC001681
ACCTCCAGTTCATGACGGCTAGGGCTGGTCAACGCGGGGCTTCGAAGCGCATCGCTGCGCCTCAAGCCCCCTCCTTCAGGAGGGGGTCGTTGACGGGCACGATCCTAAACCGGCCCCGCCTGGAGAACCCCGACCTGCTGCCAGGCCGCGCGTACCTTGCGCTGCTCGTCGCCGTCGGCGCCGAACAGTTCTCCGGCCACCTGCACCGTCGCCTCCGCGGCCTGCCGGAAGTCGGAGCGCGGCCGGAGCCGCTCGGTGAGGGTGACGTACCAGATCCGGCCGGCGCGCTCCCAGGCGTTGCCGCCGATGGCGGTGGCGGCGAGGTAGAAGGCGTGGTTGGGGATGCCGGAGTTGAGGTGGACGCCTCCGTGGTCGTTGGCGGGGTTGCCGTCGTCGGGCAGGTCCAGGTAGTCGCGCATGTGCGCGGGCTGGCGGTCATGACCGCCCGTGGGGGTCGACCAGGCGGTCCCCGGCGCCTTCAGCGATCGCAGGGCCGTCCCACGCAGGGCGCTGCCCAGGATGCCCTCGCCGATCAGCCAGTCGGCCTGCTCCGCGCTCTGCCCGAGGCCGTACTGCTTGACGAGGGACCCGAAGACGTCGGAGAACGACTCGTTGAGCGCCCCGGACTGCTTGCTGTAGACCAGGTGCGCGGTGAACTGGGTGATGCCGTGAGTAAGTTCGTGGGCGACGATGTCCACGGCCTTGGTGAGGGACCCCTTGTTGAAGATCTGCCCGCTGCCGTCACCGTAGATCATCTGGAAGCCGATCCAGGCGGCGTTGTCGTAGTCGTTCCCGTAGTGGACCGAGGAGACGATCTCCAGCCCCCGCCCGTCGATGCTGTCGCGCCCGAAGACGGTCCGGTAGAAGTCGTAGGTGGCCCCCGCCCCGTCGTACGCCTCGTCGACCGCCGCGTCACCGAACGGCGGATCGCCCTCCCCTCGCCTCTTCTTCCCGGGAAGGTCGAAGTCGCCGCCGTTCTCCGCGTCGTAGACGGTACGTACCATGCCGGGGGCGGGCGCCACGTCGGCGATGGTGAGGGTGAGCCGGCTCAGCGCGCCGGTGACCGACGCGCGCTGCGCCCGGGAGGTCTCCGACGCGGTCAGGGTCCGGAGCGCCGCCTCCCGCTCCTCGGGGGTGCCCTGCTCGGCGACCGCCTCGAGCAGGTCGGGGGGCGCGATGCAGCACGCTGGCATGCTGTCGAAGGTAGTCATACGCCAAGAATCATCGCCATCCACGGCAATCGCATGAGTATCGCCGTACTCGTATGGCACCGGCCGGAGACAACTTAGTGGCGGACCGGGGTGTGCCTCAGGGGGGCGATCGTGAGAGGGTTCTTCTGCTTGGTGATCACGGGGGCGTGACCGTGCCCTGGGAAGCAGGCGGGACGGAGGCGACGATGCTTGGGGACGAGAAGGTACCGGGGGCACTCCCGGTGCCGGCGCGCGACGGGCGGCCCGCGGCGGCCGCCGCCTCGCCGGGGACGGGCCGCGCATGACGTCACTGCTGGCCATCAGCGACCTGCACATCGGCTACCAGGAGAACCGGCGCATCGTCGAGGAGTTGCGGCCCACCTCCGCCTCCGACTGGCTGCTGGTCGCCGGGGACGTCTCGGAGAAGGTCTCCGACGTCGCGTGGGCCCTGGGACTGCTCGCCGACCGGTTCGAGAAGGTGGTCTGGGCGCCCGGCAACCACGAGCTGTGGACCCATCCCAGCGACCCCGTCCAGCTGCGCGGCGAGGAGCGCTACCGGCACCTGGTCGAGGTGTGCCGGAACCTGGGGGTGGTCACGCCGGAGGACCCGTACCCGACCTGGAGTGGGCCCGGTGGCCCCGTCACCGTCGCCCCGCTGTTCGTGCTGTACGACTACACCTTCCGGATGCCCGGCGTGGCGACGAAGGAGGAGGCGCTGGCCCGCGCGTACGACAAGGGCGTGGTCTGCACCGACGAGATGCTGCTGCACCCCGACCCGTACCCGACCAGGGACGCGTGGTGCGAGGCCAGGATCGCCGAGACCGAGCGGCGCCTTTCGGCCAGGCCGCCCGGCGTGCCGACGGTGCTGGTCAACCACTATCCGCTGGTGCGCGAGCCCACCCTGATCCTGCGCCACCCGGAGTTCGCGATCTGGTGCGGCACCGAGCGCACCGCCGACTGGCACCTGCGCTTCGACGCCGCCACCGTCGTCTACGGTCACCTGCACATCCCCCGGACCACCTGGCACGACGGGGTCCGCTTCGAGGAGGTCTCGTTGGGCTATCCGCGCGAATGGCGTCCCCGCTCCACCACGCCCGGCCGGCTGCGGCGCATCCTGCCCAGCCCGCAGCCCGTCGCATGATCGAGAAGATCCTGCCGCCGTGGGTGGCGAGCGCGGAATCCTTCGACGACCCGCCGGGCGTGACGCTGTTCCCCGAGGAGGAGGCGGTCATCGCCCGCGCGGTGGACAAGCGGCGACGCGAGTTCACCACCGCGCGCCACTGCGCCCGCCAGGCCCTGGCCCGCATCGGGCTGCCGCCGGCGCCGATCCTGCCCGGCGAGCGCGGCGCTCCGGGATGGCCCGGCGGGGTGGTGGGCGCCATCACCCACTGTGCCGGGTATCGCGCCGCTGCCGTCTCCCGTGACGCGCTGACCGTCGGCATCGACGCCGAACCCCACGAGCCGCTCCCCGAGGGCGTCCTGGACGCGGTCTCCCTGGAGGCGGAGCGGGCGGCGATCGCGCGGCTCGACGGCGGCGTGCACTGGGACCGGCTGCTGTTCAGCGCCAAGGAGAGCGTCTACAAGGCGTGGTTCCCGCTGGCCAGGCGCTGGCTCGGCTTCGAGGAGGCCCACCTCGTCTTCGACCCGTCCGGTACGTTCACCGCCCGCCTGCTCGTCCCCGGCCCCCTGGTGGCGGGCCGGGAACTGACCGGCTTCACCGGCCGCTGGCTGGTGGCCGACGGCCTGGCGGTGACCTCCATCGCCGTACCGGACCGGCCGGCGCCCTGACCTTGGAACATGGTGTCAGCTTCTCGGCCGTAAACGACCGAGCTTGCAGCTCCTCGCCGTCGATGGGTTCGACGGTTCAGGCCGCGTCATCGGCAGCGTGACTCACTGCCCAGCCCGCCACACCGCGCGAGGCGATGTTACGGGCCGCGTTGACGTCGGCGTGCTCAGCGAAACCGCACGACGTACAGGAGAAGGTCGCCTGGCCTGGCCGGTTCTTCTTGTCCACATGCCCGCACGATGAGCAGGCTTGCGAGGTGTAGGCCGGATCGACGTGCACAACGGCGACGCCCTGACGGGC
>NZ_JBEOZN010000281.1:0-3235 GCF_040298085.1 Streptosporangium sp. NPDC001681
CCGTCGGCCTCCAGAAGCAGCCCGGAGAGCACGGGAATGGCCGGTCGGTTCGGCAGCACCCGGGCCACCCAGGCCACCGCGTCGGCCAGGACATCCGCCCGGGGCCCCGACGGATCCGGCCCTTGAAGATCTGTTCAGCCTCGCCGGCACGGCCCCGAGCGTGCCCGGCGCACCGTCCGCGAGGGCTCGGTCACAGGCCGGGTGCCGGGAAGTGGGAGGTGAGCTCCCTGACCTCGCCGTGGACCCGGGTGATGACGTGCTTGGCCTCGTCCTCGTCCTTGGCCAGGGCGGTGACGACCTGGTCGATCCAGGCGCCGATCTGCCGCATCTCGGCGACGCCCATGCCGCGGCTGGTCACGCCCGCGGTGCCGATGCGGATGCCCGACGGGTCGAACGGCTTGCGCGTGTCGAACGGCACGGTGTTGTAGTTGGTCTCCAGACCCGCCTTGTCCAGGGCCTGGGCGGCGGGCTTACCACCGATGCCCTTGGGGGTCAGGTCGAACAGGATGAGGTGGTTGTCGGTGCCACCGGAGACCAGGTCGAAGCCGCGGCCGCTGAGTTCCTCGGCCAGCGCCTTGGCGTTCAGGACGACCTGGCGGGCGTAGTCCTTGAAGTCGTCGGTCGCCGCTTCCTTCAGCGCCACCGCGATGGCCGCGGTGGTGTGGTTGTGCGGGCCGCCCTGCAGGCCGGGGAAGACCGCCTTGTTGAGGGCGGTGGCGTGCTCGTCGGAGGTGGCCATGAGCATGGCGCCCCTGGGCCCGCGCAGGGTCTTGTGGGTGGTGGTGGAGATGACGTCCGCGTAACCGACCGGGGACGGGTGCGCGCCACCGGCCACCAGGCCGGCGATGTGCGCGATGTCCGCGGCGAGCACGGCCCCGACCTCACGGGCGATCTCGGCGAAGGCCGGGAAGTCGATGGTGCGCGGGATCGCGGTACCACCGCAGAAGATCACCTTGGGTCGCTCACGGAGGGCGATCTCGCGCACCTCGTCCATGTCGACGCGACCGGTGTCCTTGCGAACCCCGTAGCGGACCGGGTTGAACCACTTGCCGGTGGCCGAGACCGACCAGCCGTGGGTCAGGTGGCCGCCGAAGGGCAGGCCCATGCCCATCACGGTCTCGCCCGGCTTCAGGAAGGCCAGGTAGATCGCGAGGTTGGCGGGCGAGCCCGAGTAGGGCTGGACGTTGGCGTGGTTCACCCCGAACAGGGACTTGGCCCTGTCGATGGCGATGGTCTCGATCTGGTCGATGACCTGCTGACCCTCGTAGTAGCGCTTGCCGGGGTAGCCCTCGGAATACTTGTTGGTGAGGACGGTGCCCGTGGCCTCAAGGACGGCCTTGGAGACGTAGTTCTCCGAGGCGATCAGTTTGACCGTGTCGGCCTGCCGCCGCTCCTCGGCCTTGATGAGCTCGGCGATCTGCGGATCCACGCTGGAAAGAGCACTCATGCGCCTTCACTCCCCTGTCATCGTCGACATCGCGTGAAGACCCAGGCGCTCGGCCTTCTCGCCCTTCAGCTCCCTGGTGGTCTCTCCCACCCTATGCGCCAGTCGCCGCATAGACGATAGCGGACTAACCCATGCGGCTGGCGCGACCTGCGCCGTCGACCGGCCAGAGCCGGTCGACCTCGGCGTTGAGCGTGGCCCCGATGAGCACGGCCAGCGCGGTGATGTAGAGCCAGAGCAGTACGGCGATGGGCGCGGCGAGCGAGCCGTAGATGGAGACCGGGGAGAACCAGGCGGCGAGCACCGCGCGCAGCACGGCGGCGCAGACGATCCAGATGACGAGCGCGAGCACCGCCCCGGGCAGCTCGCGCCACCAGCGCGTGCGTACGGGCACGCTCACGTGGTAGAGCAGGGTAAGGAAGATCACCGAGCCGATGACGACCACCGGCCAGTAGAGGACGTCGACCAGCGGGGCGTAGTCGGTCGGCAGGGCACCGCGCAGCGCGACGGGACCGAGAACGAGCACGGGCATCACCACCAGCCCGATCAGCAGCCCCGCGAGATAGAACCCGAAGGACATCAGGCGGGTGCGGATGATGCCCCGCTCCTCGCCGAGGCCGTAGGCGACCGAGATCAGGTCGACGTAGACGAACAGCGCCCGCGAGCCCGACCAGAGCGCGAGCAGAAAGCCCAGGGAGATCAGCGAGACCTGGTTCTCGGGCTTCAACACGTCCTCGATGAGCGGGGTGACGACGGTGTCGACGGCGTTGTCCGTGAAGAGCAGGTGGGCCTGCTGGTCGATCCAGTCGCTGACGTTCTTGACCGTCTCGGGGCCGAACACCCGGGTCAGCTGGCCGAGCACGCCGATCAGGCCGAGCATGAACGGCGGCAGCGACAGCAGCGCGAAGAAGGCCGCCTCCCCCGCCAGGCCGGTGACGCGGTAGGTGACGCCCGCGTTCGTGGTGGCGGTGACCAGCGCCCACAGGTCGGTTCCGCGCATCCACGCGAGCGCCGCCAGCAGCCGGGCCCAGACATCCGTACCGCGAATCCACGCGAGGCCCGTGCGCAGCCATGTCCTGGGCCCGCGCGAAGGGCGCCGCTTGGGCCCGGGCCGCTGGGCCGGGGCATCAGTGGACGTCATGCCACACAACGGTATTCCTAGCCGTGCTTGATCACGAGCCAGGCGGGCAACGATCGAATCTCACCCGCCTGCCCGGGTCATCTGTGGTAGAACGCCCGGGCGTCGTCGCTGTCGACGATACGGGCGCCCAGCGGCAGCAGGGAGACCGGGATCAGCTTGAGGTTGGCGAGGCCCAGCGGGATTCCGATGATCGACAGGAAGAGCGGGATCGAGGTCAGCAGGTGCCCGATCGCCAGCCAGATCCCGGCCACGACGAACCAGATCACATTGCCGATGGTGGACATCACCCCCGCGTCGGGGTCGCGCACCACGGTCCGGCCGAAGGGCCACAGCGCGTAGGCGGCGATCCGGAACGACGCGATGCCGAACGGGATGGTGATGATCAGAATGCAACAGACGATGCCCGCGAGGACATAGCCGATCGCCAGCCAGATTCCCGCGAAGACCAACCAGATGACGTTCAACAAAGTCCGCATATTCACGAGCATGTCAGACAGTGTCTATGGCGACGCTGGCGCGTCGCGGTGAGGCCGCTCTTACCCGGCTCCTTCCCTCGTCGACCGGGGCCGCTCGTACCTCGCGACCCCGCTCTCCTCAGTCCAGTCCCCGGCGCGGCCTCACGGGTAGTCCCCCCAGGCCGTGGAGGCGAG
>NZ_JBEOZN010000282.1:0-3227 GCF_040298085.1 Streptosporangium sp. NPDC001681
GGCCATCCTCGGGTGTTCGCCACCTTCACCGCTCCGTCCTTCGGCGCGGTCCACGCTCACCGCACGGGCAAGGACGGCAAGCCGCTGCCGTGCCGTCCCCGACGTGACTCCCCGGTCTGCCAGCACGGCCGTTACGAGGGCTGTGGCAGGCACCATGACCGCGATGACCCGCAAGTGGGGCAACCGCTCTGCGCCAGCTGCTACGACTACCGGGGCGCGGTGCTGTGGAACGCTCACGCGGGAGAGCTGTGGCGACGCTTCACCCAGGCACTCCCCGCTGTCCTGGCCCGGCTGCTCGGCGTGCGTCGTGCTCACCTGCGTGAGGTGCTGCGCCTGTCGTATGCCAAGGTCGCCGAGTACCAAGCGCGCGGCCTGGTCCACTTCCATGCGGTGATCCGTCTCGACGGCCCGGACGGTCCTGCCTCACCTCCGCCGGACTGGGCAACCGTCGCGCTACTGGACAACGTGATCCGGCAAGCCGCTGCACAAGTCATCGTGCCTGCCTCGAAGCAGTCGCCGGACGCTCCTCCTGTGGTCCTGCTGCGCTGGGGTGATCAGCTCGACGTGCGGCCGGTCTACCTCTCCACCGACCTGGACGGCGTGAGTGATCAGCGGGTGGCGTCCTACGTGGCCAAGTACGCGACCAAGGGGGCCGAGTCGGCGGGCACGGTGGACCGTCGCATCCGTGACGCCGGGGACATCGCCCGGCTGGCCGTGACCGAACATGCCCGGCGCATGATCTTCACCTGCTTCGTCCTGAGCCGTCAGCCTCAATACCGGCTGCTCCCGCTGCGGCAGTGGTCTCACATGCTGGGCTACCGGGGCCACTTCTCCACGAAGTCGCGCTACTACTCCACCACCCTGGGCGAACTACGCCGCACCCGTGCCGACTACCGCGCCGCGCAAGCCCGGATGCTCCTCGGTCTGCCCGACCCTGCCGAAGGGAACACGCTCACCCTGTCGGAGTGGCGCTACGCCGGAAGCGGCCACCGAAACGGCGAACCCTTCTGGGCTGAACTGGCTCGGCAACGCATCGCCACTGCCCGCATGATCGCTCGTGAACGGGCGGAATCATGAAGGGCGTTGTCCTGCTTCGGCTTTTAACGTGATCCCGTCACGTGGAAGGTGGTGCTTCGGGGGAAAGCATGGATTGCAGGTGTTCGCGTGCTTGCCGTATCTCTGGGGTGGCGTTCCATTTGAGGGATGCTCGGAGTATTTCGTGGACCCGTTTGTTGACTCTCGCCGAAGCGATGAACGGGAGTGATCGAGCCAGCTCATTCATTCGGTCGGCTGCGAAAGACGGGTCGGAGGCTCTTAGAGCCGTTTGGATCTGCCGTCCCAGATATTGAGCCCGAAAGAGTGGCGACCATTGCCCGATCGTGCTGGCCGCTTCGTTGAGCAGTGTTCCGGCTTCCTGATATTCGCGAAGGTGGCTCAGTCCTATGCCGACATCGCCCGACAAGGCGGCTTCCCCGAAGGGAGAAAGTCCACCGACGTTGAGCGCGCGATTAAGTGCGTCTCGGGACGCTGCTCCCTGCTCGGGTATGAGCGCCAGAGAACGCCCAAGCCTCATGTTCAAGGAGGCTTGCTGACTGCTGGTGATGTCCGGGACCTGTAGTCCTCGCTGAGCGTAGGTGGCTCCTCGGGCGTGATCGCCTCGGTAGAGACTGACCCGGCTCAGGCTGTCGTACGCGCGGGCCTGGCTCTTGAAGTCCTGGGCGCGGAGTGCGAGATCCAGTGCGATTCCGCCGGTGCGGTCGGCCTGGGCGAGCTTCCCCGCGTCGTACAGCACGAGAGTGACCTGGTACATAAGCTCAGAGACCGCTTTTTGCAAAGGTCGCTCGTTGGCGTTATTCAGTACTCGGTCGACGTGCCGCATATGGCTTGACGCGCGTGACATGAGTGGAATTCCGCCAAGCTCGTATCGGCTGCGAGCAAGTGACGCGGCTAAAGTGTTCACATAGTCGGCGTCCTGGTAAGGATTCGCACTGGTAGAGGGTACGAAGATGACGGACGCGGCGGCTGCCAGGAATTCCCTACGTTCCACGGAATCCTCCACTTTGGGCGATACGCGTATTTCCCAGCCTACGCGCTCCAGTAGATTGATGGCCTTGGCCATGCCGGTGTCCTTCTGACCTCGGGACACCTCGGAGACCCATGCTTGGGAAACGCCCAGCTCACGGGCGAGTTCGGTCTGGGTCCATCCTCTTTGCTCCATGATCGCTTTAAGGGCTTCTGGGAAAGTCCGCACATCCACCGAATGAGCGTATCGCTGTGAGCGATCTTTCCCTAGTGCTCCTATCGCTGTAAGCGATGCCCCCGCTGGTGCTCTCAAAAACAGGTCGGAACCATGAGGCTCCCAAAGAGCGCACGCCTGTGAGAGGAAAGCCGGGTGTTATGAGAGTGACGCAAGCCGAAACAGAGGGGCAGAACGAAAACCAGCGTGGCGATGAGTACGGCGAGACGATCACCGACGCCACAGCGGAAAGCCAGGACGAGGCTTTGGCCGTCGTGCAACGGCTTCTCACCGAGCGGGGCATCCGTTCCCACCGACACAACACGATCAGCCTCGGGCTCTACGGCAACCACCTGGACCTCCCCACCTGGCCCAACCGACCTGACTCCCGGACCTGGATGAAGCGGCATCCGCCCGAACTTACGGTGATCGGTCCTCAGGGCTGGCGCGATGTCACGGTGACCGTGGGGCCGCGCTCGGGCTGCTACCTGGTGTCTATCCGTAACGGTCCTGATCTTCAAACCGTCAGACAGGGGCAGCCGGAAAAGGTCGTTGACCTGATCGTGGCCGCTCGGGGATCGTGACCGTGTACGGCTGGATCATCCTGGGCAACGTGGCTACGAAGCGCGTCAACGGCCAAGAGATCATCATCACTGCCGGTATGTCGGGCAACCTCGGCGCGGCCATCAGGGCTTGGGAGGACAACGAACGTCACCGGATGGTGTACGAACTGGGAAACCTTGGTCGCCTGGTCAACGACGCGTTGGACCGGCTACGGCAGGCTAGGGACACCTGATGGCGACGGGGGTAGGTCACTCTCGCTGTTGGTAACCATGTCATCCGGTGGCAACCCGACCCGAAGCACAGGGCCGCCAGGCCCGAGCATCGGAAGCGGGGCGGCGTGCGCCACGAGGCGCTGTTTGACCGTGCGGAGGTGGAAGACCTTCGCCGACGACCTGTCGTAGCGGGTCGTGTGAAGTGGGAGGCAGCC
>NZ_JBEOZN010000283.1:0-3127 GCF_040298085.1 Streptosporangium sp. NPDC001681
GCATCGCCACCAGCGACGACGAACACGCGGTGTCCACCGTCACCGCCGGGCCCTCCAACCCCAGCGCGTACGAAATCCGGCCGGTCGCGACACTGCCCGCCGTACCGGTGCTGATGAAGCCCATCGCCTCCGGCGGGAACTCCACGCTTGACGCGTAGTCGTGGTACATGATCCCGGCGAACACACCCGTGTGGCTGCCGCGCAAGGAGACCGGATCCATGCCCGCCCGCTCGATCGCCTCCCACGACACCTCCAGCAGCAACCGCTGCTGCGGATCCATCGCCAACGCCTCACGCGGCGAGATCCCGAAGAACCCCGGATCAAACTGCCCCGCCTCGTGCAGGAACCCGCCCTCACGCACATAGCTGATGCCCTGGCTCTCCCGATCCGGGCTGTAGAAGGCCGCCAGATCCCAGCCGCGCGTCGTCGGGAACGGCGAGATCCCATCCCCACCCTCACTGACCAGCCGCCACAGATCCTCCGGCGATTCGACCCCGCCCGGATAACGGCAGGCCATGCCCACGATCACGATCGGGTCGTCCGCCACCGGTACCACCGACGCGGGAATGACCACATCGGCGTCCTCACCGAACAACTCGGCCAGCAGGAACTCCGCCAGCACGGCCGGCGTCGGGTAGTCGAACACCAGCGTGGACGGCAACCGCAACCCGGTCGCGGCATTGAGCCGGTTCCGCAACTCCACCGCGGTCAGGGAGTCGAAGCCCAGCTCACGAAACTCCCGCCGGACGTCCACCGCCGCGGAGTCGGGGTGTCCGAGGACCGTGGCGGCCTGAGTGCGGACCAGATCGACCATGAACCGGGTCCGGTCGGCCTGCGTCAGTGCGGCCAGCTGCCGCACCAACGCTCCTCCATCGGCCGTATGCGCCAAAGCCGCCGTACGACGGGTGCCCCGCACCAGACCGCGCAGCAGCGGCGGCACCAGCTGAGCGGGCATCGCCGGTATGTTCATCAGGACCGGGAGCACCAGCGGTGCATCCGACCCGATGGCGGCGTCGAACAGCGCCAGTCCCTGCTCGGTGGTGATCGGCGGCAGCCCGGCGGCGGTCACCCGGTGCACATCGACCTGCGACATGCCCCCGCTCATCCCGGTGGCCTGCGCCCACAGTCCCCACGCCAGCGATAACCCCGGCAACCCCAGCGCCCGGCGCCGTGCCATCAACGCGTCCAGCCAGGCATTGGCCGCCGCGTAGTTGCCCTGACCACCACCGCCCATCACCCCGGCCAGCGAGGAGAACACCACGAACCCAGCCAGATCCATACCCTGGGTCAGCTCGTGCAGATGCCAGGCGGCGTCCACCTTCGGCCGCAACACCGCATCCAGCCGCTCCGGCGTCAGCGAGGGAATCGTCCCATCGTCCACCACGCCCGCGGTGTGGATCACCGCGGTCAGCGGATGCCCGGCATCGACCTGCGCCAGCAGCGCCGCCACCTGATCGCGATCCGCCACATCACAGGCGGCGACCGTGACCTCGACCCCGTGCGCGATCAGCTCGGCCCGCAACTCCACCGCACCCGGAGCCTCCAGGCCCCGGCGGCTGGCCAGCAGCAGATGCCGCATCCCGTGCTCGGCCACCAGATGCCGGGCCACCTCCGCACCCAGACCACCGGTACCACCAGTGATCAACACCGTGCCGTCCAGCTCCCACCGCCGGGGCATGGTCAGCACGATCTTGCCGGTATGCCTGGCCTGACTCATGAACCGGAACGCCTCCCGGCCCCGGCGCACATCCCACGCCGTCACCGGCAACGGCCGCAACTCACCAGCGGCGAACAGCTCCATCAGCTCGGCCAGAATCTGCCGCAACCGCTCGGGCCCGGCATCCAGCACGTCGAACCAGTGATACTCCAGCCCCGGGAAACTCGCCTGATCACGAATGTCCAGCTTGCTCAACTCGATGAACCGGCCACCCGGGCGCAGCAGTCGCGCCGAGGCGTCGATGAACTCCCCGGTCAGCGAGTTCAGCACCACATCGATGCCCCGCTCACCACACACCTGGGAGAACCGCTCCTCGAACTCCAGGGTGCGCGAGGAGGCGATGTGATCGTCCGGGATGCCCAGCGAACGCAGAACGTCCCACTTGGCCGGGCTGGCCGTGGCGAACACCTCCACCCCCAGCCGCTGGGCCAGCTGGATCGCCGCCATGCCCACACCGCCCGCACCGGCGTGCACCAGCAGCCTCTCGCCTGCCCGCAACCCGGCCAGATCCATCAGCCCGTAATAGGTGGTGAGGAACGCCACCGGAATCGTCGCCGCCTGCTCGAACGAGCAGTGATCGGGAATCTTCACCAAGATTGTGGCCTCGGTGACGACCACCGGACCGAACGCGCCCCCGGCCAGACCGACCACCCGGTCCCCCGGACGCAGGTCCTCAACCTCCGGGCCGACCTCCAGCACCACACCGGCGACCTCAGCCTTGTCCTGGAACCAGCCCAGCGCGTTCAACCCGTCCAGCAGATCCCGGAAGTTCACCCCCGCCGCGTGCACCGCCACCCGCACCTGCCCGGCCTCCAGCGGCTCGGCCACCTGCGGGAACGGAAGCAGCTCCAGCGCGTCCAAGCTGCCCTTGGCCCGGCTGCCCAACCGCCACGCCACCCCACCGGCCGGCGGCAGCAGACCCGCCCCCGAGACCAGCGACGCCAGCCGCGGCGCCCGCACTCCACCGTCACGCACCGCCACCTGCGGCTCGTCCGAGGCCGGCACCGCGAGCAGTACATCGCGCAAAGTCGCGAGCGAGGACTCCTGATCATCCAGGTCGACCAGGACGAACCGGCCCGGGTTCTCCGACTGCGCCGACCGCACCAGACCCCACACCGCCGCAGCCGCCAGATCGGTGACCGCCTCACCCTCACCCGCGGCCACCGCACCCCGCGTGACGACCACCAGCCGCGAACCAGCACACCGCTCATCGGCCAGCCAGCCCTGCAACAGACCCAGCACCCCAGCCGTCACCTCGTGCGCCGAGATCGCCACGTCCCCGGCCCGCCTGGTCACGACCTCGGCCAGCACCACCTCCGGCACCGGCCCCGCCTCGCCCAGCGCCGACAGATCACGATGAACCGCGACCGACTGCCCGGCCGACTCCCACATCCCCGCAAGACCCAGCGC
>NZ_JBEOZN010000284.1:0-3083 GCF_040298085.1 Streptosporangium sp. NPDC001681
GCACCACCGCCCGATGCTCGAACGCCGACCGCGTCGTGGCCAGCGAGAACGCGGCATCGGCCAGCCCCAGATCAGGCTCACCATCCAGGAACGACACCAGTCGCCCGGCCTGCGCCCGCAACGCTCCTGCCGTACGGCCCGACACCAGCACCGGCACCACACCCGCCGGTGCCGGATCATCCGCGTCCGGCCCGGCGTCAGGAACTCCCGGGCCTTGTTCGATGATGACGTGCGCGTTGGTGCCGCTGAAACCGAACGACGACACCCCGGCCCGCCACGGCCGATCCACCTGCGGCCAGGGCCTGGTCTCGGTCAGCAGTTCCACCGCACCAGCCGACCAGTCCACGTGCGAGGACGGTTCGTCCACGTGCAGCGTCTTGGGCAGCACCCCGTGCCGCATCGCCATGACCATCTTGATCACACCCGCGACACCCGCGGCCGCCTGGGTGTGACCGATGTTCGACTTCACCGAGCCGAGCAGCAGCGGCCGATCCTCCGGCCGATCCTGACCGTACGTGGCCAGCAGGGCCTGCGCCTCGATCGGGTCACCCAGCGTCGTCCCCGTGCCGTGCGCCTCGACCACGTCCACGTTCGCGGGGGTCAGGCCCGCACCGGCCAAGGCCTGGCGGATCACCCGCTGCTGCGACGGGCCGTTCGGCGCGGTCAACCCGTTGGACGCACCGTCCTGGTTCACCGCCGAGCCGCGCAGGACGGCCAGGATCTGGTGGCCGTTGCGGCGGGCGTCCGACAACCGCTCCAGCACCAACATGCCTATGCCTTCGGACCAGTTCGTGCCGTCCGCCGCGTCGGCGAACGCCTTGCATCGTCCGTCGGTCGCGAGCCCGCCCTGGGCGCTGAAGTCGATGAACATTCCGGGCGTGGCCATCACGGTCACGCCTCCCGCGAGGGCCAGACCGCACTCGCCCGAGCGCAGCGCCTGCGCCGCCAGATGCAACGCCACCAGAGAGGACGAACAGGCGGTGTCCACCGTGACCGCAGGGCCCTCCAAGCCCAGCGCGTAGGCGATACGCCCGGTGGCGATGCTTCCGGCGGTCCCGGTGCTGACGAAGCTCCTCACTTCCAGCGGGAACTCGGCACTCGGCCCGTAGTCGTGGTAAATGACGCCGGCGAACACGCCCGTGTGGCTGCCACGCAGCGAGACCGGGTCGATCCCGGCCCGCTCGATCGCCTCCCACGACACCTCAAGCAGCAACCGCTGCTGCGGATCCATCGCCAACGCCTCACGCGGCGAGATCCCGAAGAACCCGGGGTCGAACTCCCCGGCCTCGTGCAGGAAGCCACCCTCACGCACATAGCTGGTGCCCCGGCGCTCCCGGTCCGGGTTGTACACCACCCCGAGATCCCAGCCACGCGACGTCGGGAACTCTCCGATCCCATCACCGCCCTCGGCCACCAGACGCCACAAGTCTTCAGGAGAGTTGACATCACCCGGAAAGCGGCACGCCATCGACACAATCGCAATCGGATCGTGCCTGCCCGACTCAACCTCTTGGAGTCGCCGACGGGTCTCACGCAGATCAGCGGCGACCGACTTGAGGTATTCAACGAGCTTCCGGTCTTCCGACATCGGGGCGGCCCTCCGAAGTGTTCCGAGGCGAGCCGGGATCACAGATCTTTCAGGTAGCCCAGTTCGCTTTCGATGATGCCGAGGATGTCTTCGGCACTCGCTGATTCGAGCATGTCTACGACAGCGATTTCACTAGTTCCTGGGCCGCTCTCGCTCACCTTCCCCAGCAGCTGCCGGAGCCGTGTCGCGATACCGTTCCGAGTGATCTCGTCGAGCGCGTCCTCGGAAAGTGCGGCCTCGAATCGGTCGAGGTCGGCCAGCAACGACGGCTTCGCGGCTGCGGGTTCCCCGGGAGCGATTTCCGCGAGGAGGTGCTCGGCGAGGACAACGGGGGTGGGGTAGTCGAAGATGAGGGTGGCCGGCAGGCGCAGCCCGGTGGCGGCGTTGAGCCGGTTGCGCAGCTCGATCGCGGTCAGCGAGTCGAAGCCCAGCTCGCGGAACTCGCGCCGTACTTCCACCGCCGCGGAGTCGGGGTGTCCGAGGACGGCGGCGGCCTGGGTGCGAATGAGGTCGGACAGCATGCGGATCCGCTTGGGGTGGGCCAGGCCGGCCAGCTGCCGGGACAGCGCCTCGCCCGCGCCGCCACCTCCGGCTGCCGACAGCGCGGCGGCCGTACGGCGGGTGCCGCGCACCAGACCGCGGAACAACGGCGGCACCTGCTCTTGTGGCACTGTGGGCGGATTCAGCTGGACCGGGATCACGAGTGGTGAGTCCGATCCGATGGCCGCGTCGAACAGCGCCAGTCCCTGCTCGGTGGTGATCGGCGGCAGCCCGGCGGCGGTCATCCGCTGCACATCGGCCTGCGACATGTCCCCGGTCATCCCGGTGGCCTGCGCCCACAGTCCCCACGCCAGCGACAGTCCCGGCAACCCCAGCGCCCGGCGCCGTGCCATCAACGCGTCCAGCCAGGCATTGGCCGCCGCGTAGTTGCCCTGACCACCACCGCCCATCACCCCGGCCAGCGAGGAGAACACCACGAACCCAGCCAGATCCATACCCTGGGTCAGCTCATGCAGATGCCAGGCCGCGTCCACCTTCGGCCGCAACACCGCATCCAGCCGCTCCGGCGTCAGCGAGGCGATCGTCCCGTCATCCACCACGCCCGCGGTGTGGATCACCGCGGTCAGCGGATGCCCGGCATCGACCTGCGCCAGCAGCGCGGCGACCTGATCCCGATCGGCCACATCACAGGCGGCGACCGTGACCTCGACCCCGTGCGCGATCAGCTCGGCCCGCAACTCCACCGCACCTGGAGCCTCCAGGCCCCGGCGGCTGGTCAGCAGCAGACGCCGCACCCCACGCTCGGCCACCAGATGCCGCGCGAACAACGCGCCCAGACCACCGGTGCCACCGGTGATCAGCACCGTGCCCTCCGGGTTCCACCGCCGGGGCATGGTCAACACGATCTTGCCCGTGTGCCTGGCCTGACTCATGAACCGGAACGCCTCCCGGCCCCGGCGCACATCCCACGCCGTCACCGGCAACGGCCGCAACT
>NZ_JBEOZN010000285.1:0-3045 GCF_040298085.1 Streptosporangium sp. NPDC001681
GTGGTTCCGGTGTTGCGGCGGGAGCGGTCGGAGGAGGTCTCGGTGGTGACCGCGTTGGGTCACGCGTTCGTGCATGGCAGTCCGATTGATTGGGAAGTGGTCTTTCCCGGTGCGGGCAAGGTGGACCTGCCCACCTACGCCTTCCAGCGACAGCGCTACTGGCTCGATGCCACCCGGCCGGACGGTGGTGAACAGTCGACGGACGCCCGGTTCTGGGAGCTGGTGGAGAGCGCGGATGCCGAGCGACTCGCGGACGCCCTCGGTCTCGGCGACGGGGACGTGCGCGGTTCCCTGAACACCGTGCTGCCCGCGATCACGTCGTGGTGGGACCGGAGGCGCGTCCGCTCTTCCACGGACTCCTGGCGCTACCGGGTGGTCTGGAGACAGGTCAGGTGGACTTCGGTGGATCGCCTGTCGGGAACGTGGCTCGTGCTCGTCCCCGAAGGGGAGGCGGCGGCGTGGGCGGAACCCGCCGAGCGCGCCCTGACCGGCAGCGGAGCGGACGTCGTCCGGATCGTCGTGACCGACGCGGATCGGGCGAAGCTCGCCGCCCAGCTGGGGTCGGTGGACCGGGTCGCGGGACTGCTTTCGCTGCTCTCCGCTGCCGAGAACCCCGCTGCCGAGAGCCCTGCTGTTGAGAACGCCACAGAGGAAGCGGCGGATGCGCAGGTCACCGTCCCCTGGGCGTACGCGGCGAACGTGGCGCTCCTCCAGGCGATGGACGACGCGGGCCTCGCCGCGCCGCTCTGGTGCGTGACCCGCAACGCGGTCTCCACCGGGCCCACGGACGAGGCGACGGATCCCGCACAGGCGCTCACCTGGGGGCTGGGCGCGATCGCGGCGGTCGAGAGTCCCGCGCAGTGGGGCGGTCTGGCCGACCTTCCCACGACGGTGGACGACCTCCTCTGGGAACGTCTCGCGGGTGTGCTGAGCGCGGAGCCGGCCGGACGGGAGATCGAGGTGGCCGTGCGCAAGTCCGGCCTGTACGCGCGACGCCTGATCCACGCGCCCCTGACCGAGGGGGCCGGATCGCCGGCCAGGGGCGGGTGGAACCCGGAGGGCACCGTCCTCGTCACCGGTGGGACGGGCGCGCTCGGTGCGCACGTGGCGGCCTGGCTCGCCGGGCGAGGAGCCAGACACCTGCTTCTGGTCAGCAGGCGGGGGGAGGCGGCACCCGGCGCCGCCGAACTCGGGGCACGGCTCGCCGACCTGGGGACCCAGGTCACCTTCGCCGCGGCGGACGTCGGTGACCGGGACGACCTCGCCCGCGTACTCGCCTCGGTGCCGCCGGAGCATCCGCTGACCGCCGTGGTGCACACGGCCGCCACGCTGGACGACGGTCTGATCGCGGCGCTCACCCCCGAGCGGCTGGACCACGCCCTGCGGGTCAAGGCCGTCGGCGCCCGGCATCTGCACGAGCTGACCCGCGATCTCGACCTGTCCGCCTTCGTGCTGTTCTCCTCGGTCGCCGGCATCTGCGGTGTCGCCGGTCAGGGCAACTACGCGCCGGGAAACGCCTACCTCGACGCGCTCGCCGCGCACCGCCGGGCAGCCGGTCTGCCGGCCACCTCGATCGCCTGGGGACAGTGGGCGGGCGGCGGCATCGTCACCTCCGAGGCGGCCCTGGCCCTGGCCAGGAACGGCCTCCGCGGCCTCCCTCCCGAACTCGCCGTCACCGCGCTGGGCCAGGCGCTCGATCACGACGAACCCCACGTCGTCATCGCCGACATCGACTGGAAGATCATGTTCGAGCACCGGCCACATCCCCTGGTGAGCGAGCTTCCGGAGATCGTCCAGGCCCGCCTCCAGGCACCCGGGGCCGCTGCCGAGCCGACCGGGACGGACGTTTCCGAACTGGTACGGCAGCTCGCCGATCTGGCAGAGGCGGAGCAGCGCCGGACCCTGCTACGGCTGGTCCGTCTCCAGGTCGCGGCGGTGCAGAGCCACTCGTCCCCCGAGGCGGTCGAGGCCGACAGGAGGTTCCGGGACCAGGGATTCGACTCGCTGGCCGCGGTCGAGCTGCGCAACCGGCTCGGCGCAGCGACCGGGCTGCGGCTGCCTCCCTCGATCGTCTTCGACCATCCCACCCCGACGGCTCTGGCCGGCTACCTGCACGCGGAGCTCGTACCGCGCGCCGACGCGACGGCCACGACGATCACATCGATCCTGGCGGGGATCGAGGCGCTGGAAGCGACCCTCTCGAAGGCCTCGGTGAGCGATGCCGAGCGGGAGGTCGCCGCCGCCCGGCTGCGGAGGCTCACCGCGACATGGGGCGACGTGACGCCGCCCGCGGACGCCGTCACGGACGAGTTGTCGTCGGCGAGCGACGACGAACTCGTCGAGTTCATCAGCAGAACGCTTGGAATCTCCTGAACCGCGTGCTTGAGAGGGACAGACGTAAACCATGAGTGAGGACCAGATCAGGCATCTCCTCAAGCGGGTCACCGCCGAGTTGCACGAGACACGGCAGCGCCTCCAGCGTGTACGGGACGATCAGACCGAACCGATGGCGATTGTCGGGATGGCGTGCCGGTTCCCCGGCGGGGTGAGCTCGCCGGAGGACCTGTGGCGGCTGGTCGCCGAAGGAGTGGACGCGGTCGGGGAGTTCCCCGACGACCGGGGCTGGGATGTGGAGGGCCTGTACGACCCCGATCCCGACCGGCCCGGCAAGTCCTACACCCGCCACGGAGGGTTCCTGGACGGCGTCGCCGAGTTCGACGCGGAGTTCTTCGGGATCTCGCCGCGCGAGGCGCTGGCGACCGATCCGCAGCAGCGGCTGCTTCTGGAGACCGCCTGGGAGGCGTTCGAGCGGGCCGGAATCGACGTATCCACCCTGCGGGGCAGCAGGACCGGGGTCTTCGCCGGCATGAACGGTCAGGACTATGCCGCCCGGCTTCCCCAGGTGCCGGAGGCCGTCGACGGCTACCTCAGCATCGGCAACGCGGCGAGCGTGGCGTCGGGCCGGATCGCCTACACGTTCGGGTTCGAGGGGCCCGCGGTCACGGTCGACACGGCGTGCTCGTCCTCGCTGGTCGCCCTGCACCT
>NZ_JBEOZN010000286.1:0-2828 GCF_040298085.1 Streptosporangium sp. NPDC001681
GCCAGCAGCTCCTCACGACCGTCTCCGATGACCACGGCCCGATGCTCGAACACCGACCGCGACACCACCAGCGACGACCCCACATCCACCGGGTCGAGATCGCCGTGCACGTCGAGGTGCGCGCCCAGACGACGAGCCTGCGCCCGCAACGCCTCCTCGGTCTTGCCCGACACCACCCACGGCACCACACCCACGGCCGGCGCCCGGTCCTCACCACGCGACTCCGCCTCAGCAGCCTCCGGCCCCTGCTCCAAGATCACATGCGCGTTGGTGCCACTGATCCCGAACGACGACACCCCCGCCCGGCGCGGACGACCGGCCTCCGGCCACCCCCTGGCCTCGGTCAGCAGTTCCACCGCACCCATGGACCAGTCCACGTGCGACGACGGGGCGTCCACATGCAACGTCCTGGGCAGCACCCCGTGCCGGAGAGCCATGACCATCTTGATCACACCCGCCACACCCGCGGCCGCCTGGGTGTGACCGAGATTCGACTTGATCGAACCCAGCAGCAGCGGCCGGTCCTCGTCCCGGTCCTGGCCGTAGGTGGCCAGCAGCGCCTGCGCCTCGATCGGGTCACCCAGCGTGGTGCCGGTCCCGTGCCCCTCGACCACGTCCACCTCGGCGGGAGTCAGCCCGGCACTGGCCAGCGCCTGACGAATCACCCGCCGCTGCGACGGGCCGTTCGGCGCGGTCAACCCGTTCGACGCACCGTCCTGATTGACCGCCGAACCACGTACCACCGCCAGCACCTGATGCCCGTTACGCCGAGCGTCCGACAGCCGCTCCAGCACCAGCACGCCCACACCCTCCGACCAGCTCACCCCGTCGGCCGCGTCAGCGAAGGACTTGCACCGGCCGTCGCCGGCCAACCCGCCCTGGGCGCTGAAATCGATGAACGCCCCCGGTGTGGCCATCACCGTCACACCACCGGCCACCGCCAGCGAGCACTCCCCAGAGCGCAGCGCCTGCGCAGCCAGGTGCATCGCCACCAGCGACGACGAGCAAGCGGTGTCCACCGTCACCGCCGGGCCCTCCAACCCCAGCGCGTACGAAATCCGGCCTGTCGCGACACTGCCCGCCGTACCGGTGCCGACGAAGCCCATCGCCTCCGGCGGGAACTCGGCGCTCATCCCGTAGTCGTGGTAGAAGATGCCGGCGAACACGCCGGTACGACTGCCACGCAGGGAGACCGGGTCGATCCCGGCCTGCTCGATCGCCTCCCATGACGTCTCCAGCAGCTGCCGCTGCTGCGGGTCCATCGCCAACGCCTCACGCGGCGAGATCCCGAAGAACCCCGGATCGAACTCCCCCGCCTCGTGCAGGAACCCACCCTCACGCACATAACTGGTCCCCCGGCGCTCCCGATCCGGGCTGTACAACGCCCCCAGATCCCAGCCGCGCGTCGTCGGGAACGGCGAGATCCCATCCCCGCCCTCGGTGACCAGCCGCCACAGATCCTCCGGAGAGGTGACCCCGCCCGGATAACGGCACGCCATGCCCACGATCACGATCGGATCGTCGCTCAGGGGCATGACGGGCGCGGGAACCACCACATCGGCGTCCTCACCGAGCAGCTCGGCCAGCAGGAACTCCGCCAGCAGCGTCGGCGTCGGGTAGTCGAACACCAGCGTGGCCGGCAACCGCAACCCGGTCGCGGCATTGAGCCGGTTACGCAACTCCACCGCGGTCAGGGAGTCGAAGCCCAGCTCGCGGAACTCCCGCCGCACCTCCACCGTCTCCGGCGAGACGTGCCCCAGCACCAAGGCCACCTCGGTACGCACCAGATCCACCAGGACCTCGGCACGCTCGGCCGCCCCCAGCGGAGCCAACCGTCCCAGCAACGTCGCCGCCACCACCGAACCCGACGCCGCCGACCGCCGCCCACCCCGCACCAGACCCCGCAACAACGCCGGCACCTCGCCATGGGAGCGCAGCACCGCCAATTCCAACCGGAGCGGAATCAGCACCGCATGCTCAAGCGCGACAGCGGCCTCGAACAGCGCCAGGCCCTGCTCCACCGACAGCGGCGGCGTACCCATCCTGGCGATCCGCCGCATGTCGGCGTCGCTCAGTGTGCCGGTCAATCCGGCCTCCTGAGCCCAGGCACCCCACGCCAGCGACAGCGCGGGCAGTCCCTCGGCCCGCCGCATCTGAGCCAGCGCGTCCAAGAACGTGTTCGCGGCCGCGTAGTTGCCCTGCCCAGCCGAGCCCATGACACCCGAGGCCGACGAGTACACAACAAACGCCGCCAAGTCCAGGCCCTGGGTGAGCTCGTGCAGGTGCCAGGCGGCATCGACCTTGGGCCGCAGCACGGTGTCCAGGCGCTCGGGCGTCAGCGACGGAATCGTCCCGTCGGCCAGCACACCGGCGGTGTGAACGACTGCGGTCAGCGGATGGTCGGCATCGATCCCGGCCAGCAGGGCCGCCACCTGATCCCGGTCGGCCACATCACAGGCGGCGATCTCGACCTCGACCCCGTGCGCGATCAACTCCGCCTGCAACTCCACCGCACCCGGAGCCTCCAGCCCCCGGCGACTGGTCAGCAACAGACGCCGCACACCCCGCTCGGCCACCAGATGCCGAGCCAGATGACCACCCAGACCACCGGTACCACCGGTGACCAGCACCGTCCCCTCCGGATCCCACGACCGCCCCGCCTCCTCGGCCGGCACCACCCGAGCCAGACGAGGCACCCGTACCGCACCCTCACGGACCGCCGCCTGCGGCTCACCGGAGGCCAGCACCACAGCCAGCGACGACGGAAGCAACTCCGCGTCAACGTCGACCAGCACGAACCGGCCCGGGTTCTCCCACTGCGCCGACCG
>NZ_JBEOZN010000287.1:0-2763 GCF_040298085.1 Streptosporangium sp. NPDC001681
GGAGCGGTATCGGGCGTTCGTCGAGGTCGGCCCGCATCCGCTGCTGACGTTGGGGATCGAGCAGGCGGTGGACGCGGCGGGGGTCACCGCGGTGGTGGCCGGGACGTTGCGCCGTGACGAGGGCGGCATGGACCGGGTGCTGGTCTCGGCGGCCGAGCTGTTCGTCCGCGGGGTGGCGGTGGACTGGCAGAGTGCGCTGGAGGGTGGCCGCCGGGTCGACCTGCCGACGTACGCCTTCCAGCACCGGCGTTACTGGCCGAGCGGGGTGCGGATCGCCGATGCCCGAGGGCTTGGCCTCGCCGCGGCGAGGCATCCGCTGCTGGGCGCCACTGTCGGGCTCGCCGACTCCGACGGTGCACTGCTCACCGGCCTGATGTCGGTGCGCGCGCACCCCTGGCTCGCCGATCACGCGGTGGCCGGTACGGCGCTGTTCGCCGGCACCGGGTTCCTCGAGCTGGCGATCCGGGCGGCGGACCAGGTCGGCTGCGACCGGGTGGAGGAACTCACCCTGGCCGCCCCGCTGGTGCTCGCCCCGGACGGCGCCGTCGCCGTCCAGGTGGTGGTGAGCGCATCCGACGAGACAGGCCGCAGGAACCTGGCGATCTACGCGCGGCTCGCCGACGCGCCGGACCAGCCCTGGGTGCGGCACGCGGCCGGCGTGCTGGGGGTCGGAGCGCGTACGGCGCGGTTCGACACGGCCGTGTGGCCTCCCGTGGGTGCGATGCCCATCGCATTGGACGGGCTGTACGACGACCTGGCCGAGGGCGGCGTGGCCTACGGGCCCACCTTCAAGGGGTTGCGGGCGGCCTGGCAGCGTGACGGGGAGATCTTCGCCGAGGTCGAGGTGCCCGAGGAGGTCGGTGACGCCGGACTGTTCGGCCTGCATCCCGCCCTGCTGGACGCGGCGTTGCAGCCGGCCTCGTTCATGGACCTGGTGGAGCCGGGCCAGGGGCGGTTGCTGTTCTCCTGGGGTGGCGTCTGCCTGCACGCCAATGGTGCTTCGGCGTTGCGGGTGCGGCTGGTCAAGACCGGAAGCGGTTCGGTGTCGCTGGCGGCGGTGGACACCGAGGGCGCGCCGGTGCTGACGGCGGAGTCGCTGGTGTTCCGGCCGGTGTCCGCGGACCAGATGCTCGCCTCTGGCGGCCAGGGGCTGGAGCGGGACGCGCTGTTCGCGCTGGAGTGGGTGGTCGCGCCCACGATCGTCTCTCCGGTGGACGCGGTGGCCGGGCTGGACTGTGTCGAGCTGGACTGGTCGGAACCTGGCCGGCCGGGACTGGGTGACCTGCGCTGGGCCGAGCCGGGTCAGGCCGAGCCCGCGGGCGGTCGCGTCTCGCTGGACCGGGTGCCGGACGTCGTGGCCGTCGAGATCGGCTCGCCCGCCGAGGCGGGCGGGGCGTCGGCGGCACAGGAGCTGACCGGCCGGGTACTGGAGCTGCTGAGACAGTGGCTGGCCGATGACCGGTTCACCGAGTCGAGGTTGGTGCTGGTCACCCGGGGCGCGGTCGCCGGCGGGGAAGACGAGATGGTCACGGATCCGGCGGCGGCCGCGGTCTGGGGGCTGGTACGCGTCGCGCAGACCGAGAATCCCGACCGCTTCGTACTGGTCGACGTGGACGAGCGGGAGACCGGGCTGTCGGTGCTGCCCGAGGCGCTGGCCTGCGGCGAGCCCCAGGTGGCGATTCGCGAACACGTGGTCCGCGTTCCCCGGTTGGTCCGCCTGACGCCGGCTGGAGACGGCGCGCGGCGGCTGGATCTCGACGGCACCGTTCTGATCACGGGTGGTACGGGTGGTCTGGGGAGCAACCTGGCCCGGCACCTGGTGGCCGAGCACGGGGTCCGGCACCTGCTGCTGGCCGGCCGGAGGGGCCTGGAGGCTCCGGGTGCGGTGGAGTTGCAGGCCGAGCTGATCGCGCACGGTGTCGAGGTCACCATCACCGCCTGCGACCTGGCCGATCGGGACCAGGTGGCGGAACTGCTCGTCGGCGTGCCGGCGGAACACCCGCTCACCGCGGTCATCCATACCGCGGGCGTCCGTGACGACGGCATGATCCCGTCGCTGGACGCGCAGCGACTGGCCAATGTGTTCGGGCCCAAGGCCGACGGCGCCTGGCACCTGCACGAGCTGACCCGGGATCTCGATCTGGCCGCCTTCGTCATGTACTCCTCGATGGCCGGGCTGGCCGGCGGCGCGGGGCTGGGCGGCTACGCGGCGGCCAACGCCTACCTGGACGCGCTGGCCCAGCACCGCCGGGCCCAGGGCATGCCGGGCCTGTCCCTGGTGTGGGGACCGTGGGCGGCGGATGCCGGCATGGCCGGCGAGCTCTCCGAGACGGACCTCCGCCGGCTGACGGCCGCGGGGTTCCACCTGTTCTCCTTCGCCGAGGGCCTGGCCCTGTTCGACGCGGTCCTGGGCTGCGACACGCCGGTGGTCGCACCGGTCCGGCTCAACCTGCCGGCGTTGCGGGCGTTCGGCGAGGTGCCGCCGCTGTTGCGCTCGCTGGTGCGGGGCACGCGCCGTACAGCGGCGGCGGCCCCGGTGTCGGGTGCGGACGGGGCGTTGCTGCGGCAGCTGGCCGGGCTGGCCCCCGCCGACCGCAGCCGGCTGGTGATCGAGCTGGTCCGGGCACAGGCCGCCACGGTGCTGGGACACGCGTCCCCCCAGATGGTGGAGGTGCGGCGGGAGTTCCGCGAGCTGGGCTTCGACTCCCTCACCGCGGTCGAGCTGCGCAACCGGCTGAACGCCGCCACCGGGCTGCGGCTGCC
>NZ_JBEOZN010000288.1:0-2718 GCF_040298085.1 Streptosporangium sp. NPDC001681
GGTTCCGTGGCCTCCGCCTCCTCCCGCGCAACCGGCTGACGACAGCACCGCCTGACGGAGCACCGGAGAGAGCGTGTCGTGAGCGCTCGGCCGGCTCCGGCGGGGAACCGTCCCGATCATCTCCTCGTGCAGCGCGTGGTGCCCCTTCGGGCATCACGCCGGCGGCCTTCGGGGTGGTGAAGGCCACTCCTCCGGTGCACCCGAGTTCCACGAATGGCGGGAGGCGATGGCGGTCACCCCCCTACGGCTGTCAGCGTGTCGCGGTGGAGGTCCAGCGGGGACCGCCCGGCGTGTCCTCGACCAGCACTCCGCCGTTGAGCAGCGCGGCGCGCAGCGCGTCCGCGAGGTCGTAGCGCTCCTGCCGGCGCAGCTCGCCGCGGAGCGCGAGCACGGCTTCGACCAGGCAGCCGACCCCGCCTCGCGAGTTCGGGGTCCGTGCCATCGCGCCCAGCTTCGCGATCAACAGCCGCAGGCTGTCCCGGGCGTGCTCGACCCCGCCCTCGTCCTCCTCGGTGTCGGCGCCCCAGCGGGTGACCTCGGCTTCCAGGTCGAGCACGGCCCGGGTCGCGCCGTCGGCGTCATGCTCGGCCAGCGCGGCGGCGAAGCGCTCCTCGCATGAGCGGGTCACCTCCTCCAGGGTGATCTGGCGGGGAGCCGGTGAGGTGACCTGCGGCGTCACGGCGGCCGCCGCCGTCTCGCCCCGGGCCAGGCGGCGGATCTCGTCCAGGTCCGTGCCGGTGCCTGCGGGCAGGACCGCCTGAGAACCGGGCCGTCGGATCGTCACGCGGCCCCGGCCGGCCACCAGCACCTCCTCGGTGCCCAGGTCGACGATCAGCGCGGTGTGCTCGTCGATGCCCAGGACGGCGGCACCCGGCGGCAGCTCGGGTTCCATCCGGGCCAGCCGCCGCTCACCGAGGTAGCAGTAGCGGGTGTCGTGGGTGCCGCCTTCGGTGTTGTCGTAGTGCGGGATGACCGCCACCTGAAGATCGAGGTTACCCAGCAGGTCCAGGCCCGGGCGCCAGTGGGGTTCGGCGCCCACCTTGTAGATCTCGTACACCGGCACCGTCGCCACGCCCGCCGTGCAGGCCGCGGCGGAGGCCAGCACCGTCGCCCCCTCCCGTGCCCGGACGCGAGCACGCAGGTCGCCGCCCACCGGTGTCCGCGTCCACCGGTCGAGGGCGAAGGTGGGACTGCCCGGCCCGCAGAACACCCAGTCGGCCCCGCCGACCTCGCCACCGACCTCGACCGCCAGGCCGACGCTGCGGGCGAAGTATCCCCGGGCCCGCGCGGAGATGTCCGCGGCGTTCTCCTGGAACGCGTACGGGGTGTCGAGCAGCACCGCCCGCGGCGCGGCACCCAGCCGGTGAACGACGGAGCGATGCACCTCGACCATCGTCGGGCTCGTCTCGCCCGACCCCATGAGCACCAGCACCCCAGGCCGACCCGGCATCGAGCCCCCACCTCTCTATCGCCCCGCGCCAAACTACGCACAGAAAGGCTCCGGCGGCAATGACCATTACTGCCGGAAAAATGCTGTTGCATAATTAATGCAACAGTGCGCCGGACGACGGGACATCATGTGAACGAGCGGCTCGACCACCTCGTGCCGGTATCGGTGGAGATCCTGTTGCTGCGGGCCGATTCGGCGGGTACATGGCACTACCGGCGCCAGGTGACGTCGCTGGCCAGGGGCGAGAGCCCGGATCAGGCGGTCCGCCGCGCCTGCGGCCTCACCGCCGAGGCGACGGCCACGGTGGTGCACTCCACCAGCTGGCGCTACCAGCCCGAAGGCCAGGTCGTGCTGACCTACGCCGTCTGCCCCGATCCCGCACCCCACCTCCCGGCGGTCGCACCGGCGGATCTCCGGATCGCCAGAGGATCCTCCCCCTCGACACCGTCGCCCGAGCGCCTCCAGGTCGAGAACGTGGTCGCCCACGCCCTGCGGCACCTGTCCTTCCTCCTGCTGACCGACCCGGTCGTGGGTGAGACTCTCCGCCGTGACCCGGCTCTGGCCGCCGGGCTGGAAGTCCTTGGGCCCGACGGCTCCGGGCTCGACGGCCTGCCGCTCGCCGTCGCCGGGAGGCTCGACCCCCGCCGGCACTGAGAACCGGTCTTGCGGAAGCGGCTGACGGAGATCGGCTACGGGCCTGATCAGGTTCTGCCCTCGCGGTGCGAGGCGGGCCAGGACGGCGGTCTGCGCATGATCAGGCGGGTCGCGCCGGCCTGCTCGTGCAGCATGACCGACCGCCACCCCCGCCTGCGGTACAGGCCCAGCGCCGTGGTCGCGGCCGAGTGGGTGGTGAGCCACGCCGGTCCATCACCTTTCATGGCGAGGACGCTGTCGTGGAGGGCGGCCCCGAGGCCACGGCCGCGGCAGTGCGGGAGCACGCCCAGCTCGCGGAGGGTGAAGTCGTCGTGGGGCTGCCCGCAGGTCAGGGTCGCCAGCCGTGAGCAGCTCACCCCGTAGGCGAAGCCGCACACCTCGTCCTCGCCGTCGCCGTCCACGGCGATGGCGAGGGCGAACCCCAGTCGGTGGCTGTCGGCCAGCAGGCGGGCCGCGACCCCGCGCGCCGACGGGTACGGCTCACACCATGGCGGCCGGGTGAACACCTGCCCGCCCACGTCGGCCACGGCTGGAAGGAACGGCCGTACCTGGCCGGCGCGGACGAGCCGGATCTCATGACGCGCGGCGCCCGCCGCACCGGCCGCCCGGTGGGC
>NZ_JBEOZN010000289.1:0-2668 GCF_040298085.1 Streptosporangium sp. NPDC001681
TCCAGCACCAGTGGTTCTGGCCGAACGCCAGGCAGAGCGGTGATGCCCGCGTTCTGGGCCTGACCGCGACGAGGCATCCGCTGCTGGGCGCGACGATGCCGCGGGCCGACTCTGACGGGGTGGTGCTGACGGGTCGCTTGTCGGTGAGTGCGCAGCCGTGGCTGGCCGATTACGTGGTGGCGGGCTCTGTGGTGGTGCCGGGCACCGCGTTCGTGGAGCTGGCCGTGCGGGCCGGTGACCAGGTCGGCTGTGAGCTGGTGGAGGATCTGACACTGGATGTGCCGCTGCTGCTGAGTGAGGGCGAGGCGGCCGCTGTGCAGGTGTGGGTGGGTGGCGCCTCTCAGGAGTCGGACCGCCGGACGGTGAATGTGTACTCGCGTTCGGCGGATGCGGCCGATGACGCACCGTGGGTGCGGCACGCGACCGGCGCTCTCAGCACGGGTGCTTCGCCTGCCGAGCCGTTCGATGTGGCGGTGTGGCCGCCGACCGGCGCGGCTGCGATCGAGCTGGACGGGCTGTATGAAGAGCTGGCGGAGGAGGGCTTGGGGTACGGCCCGGCGTTCCAGGGGTTGCGGGCGGCCTGGCGGCGTGATGACGAGGTGTTCGCCGAGCTGAGTTTGCCGGAGCAGGCCGGTGATGCGGCTTTGTTCGGGTTGCACCCGGCGCTGCTGGACGCGGCGCTGCACGTGGTGCCATTCGCCGGGCTGGACGATTCCGAGGGCGGCCGGTTGCCACTGTCCTGGGGTGGGGTGTGCCTGCACGCGGGCGGGGCGTCGGTGCTGCGGGTGCGGCTGGCCAGGACGGGCGGCGATGCGGTGTCGCTGAGCGCGGTGGATGCGGCCGGGGAGCCGGTGGTGTCGGCCCGGTCGGTGGTGCTGCGGCCGATGGCCGCCGAGCACTTGGCCGGCTCCGGCCCCCGTGGGGCCGGGTGGGACGCGCTGTTCCGGGTGGAGTGGCCCCCCGCGGGCGGCCTGCCGCAGGCCGACCAGGTGCCGGTGGCGGTGCTCGGCTTGGACGCGCTGGGTCTTGCCCCCGCGTTGCGAGTAGCCGGCGATCTGGCCGCGGAGCCTGGCGGGCACTTGGTGCCGGTGCATGTGGATTTGTCGTCATTGGTCGAGGCAGGTCCGGTCCCGGCAGTGGTGGTGACGGAGGTGGTCTCCGATCCGGCGGCCGAGGTGGTGGAGTCGGCGCATGCGCTGACCGCCCACGTGCTGGATCTGCTGCAGCGGTGGCTGGCGGATGAGCGGTACGCCGATTCGCGCTTGGTGTTCGTCACCCGGGGCGCGGTCGCGACCGATGATGGTGAGGTGGTGGCTGATCTTCCAGCCGCTGGGGCGTGGGGCCTTGTCCGCAGTGCCCAGTCGGAGAACCCGGGCCGGTTCGTGCTGGTCGACGTGGATGATCAGGAGTCCTCGCTGCCGGCCCTGCTCGGGGTGCCGGCCTCGGGTGAGCCACAGGTGGCGGTACGCGAGGGTGAGCTGCGGGTTCCGCGGATGGCGCGGGTGGCGCCAGGGTCTGACGTCGGCGACGCGGTGGGCCGGGTCTGGGACCCGGAGGGCACGGTGTTGATCACTGGTGGGACCGGTGGTCTGGGTGCCCAATTCGCGCGGCATGTGGTGGCCGAGCGGGGTGTGCGGCATCTGCTGCTGACCAGTCGCCGGGGTCTGGAGGCTCCGGGTGCGGTGGAGTTGCAGGCCGAGCTGATCGCGCACGGCGTCGAGGTCACGATCGCGGCGTGCGACATGGCCGACCGGGATCAGGTGGCGGCGCTGCTGGCCGGGATCGACGCCGAGCATCCGCTGACCGCGGTGATCCACACTGCCGGTGTGCTGGCCGACGGGACGATCCCGTCACTGACCCCCGAACGGCTGGACACCGTGCTGCGGCCGAAAGCGGACGCGGCCTGGCATCTGCACGAGCTGACCCAGGGCCTGGACCTGGCCGGGTTCGTAGTGTTCTCTTCGCTTGCCGGGGTGATGGGCAACGCCGGGCAGGGCAACTACGCGGCGGCGAACGCGTTCGTGGACGCATTGGCCCAGGCGCGTCGGGCTGCGGGACTGCCAGGGCTGTCGCTGGCCTGGGGCTTGTGGGTGCAGGAGACCGGGATGACCGGCACGCTGGGCGCAGTCGACCTGCGCAGGATGACACGGGCGGGGATGCCGGCGCTGTCGGTGGAGCAAGGGCTGGCGGTGTTCGAGGCGGCTGAGGTGTCGGGTCGGGCGGCGGTGGTGGGGGTGCGGCTGGATCTGTCGGTGCTGCGCACGTTGCCTGAGGTGCCGCCTTTGATGCGGGGCCTGGTGCGTGTGGGGCGCCGGTCGGCGGTCTCCGTCTCCGTGGGTGGGGATGGGGAGCTGGTGCGGCGGTTGGCGGGGCTGGAGCAGGCCGAGCAGGTGCGGCTGGCGGTGGAGCTGGTGCGCGCTCAGGCGGCGGTGGTGCTGGGACACGAGTCGGTGGACGCGATCCGGCCGGGACGGGAGTTCCGTGAGCTGGGCTTCGACTCCCTGACCACCGTGGAGCTGCGCAACCGGCTCAACGCCGTCACCGGGCTGCGGCTGTCGGCGACCATCATCTTTGACTACCCCACCCCCGCCAGCCTCGCCGAACACCTTCTGGAGGAAATCGCGCCCGGAGCGAACACCGTGGTGGAGCTGTCATTGCTGGCCGATCT
>NZ_JBEOZN010000290.1:0-2609 GCF_040298085.1 Streptosporangium sp. NPDC001681
AACCTGCTCCGGCTACTGACCGAACCCTCCTTCCGCCACCGCGCCCACGACCTGCGCGACGAGATCCACGCCCTGCCCTCCCCCAACCAGCTCGTCCCCCGGCTCGAAGAACTCGCCGCGAAACACCGCTGACGCCCGACCAGGAGACACCACCACCATGCGTATCCTGTTCACCGCATATTCAGAGCGGACACACTTCCTGCCGATGGTGCCGCTGGCCTGGGCGCTGCGCACCGCGGGTCACGAGGTACGCGTCGCGGTCCAGCCCGAGTTCGCCGACACCGTCACCCAGGCCGGTCTGACCGCCGTCCCGGTCGGCCGTAATGCGGTGATCTGGCGGATGACGGAAGGTGATCCCGAACAGGTCGAGGCGGCACGGGCCGGGCTGCCCACGCCGTACGACGCGGCGGTGCTGGACCCGGCGGATCTCGACTTCGAGACGATGCGAGCCGGTTACGACAGCCGGCTGGAGCAGTGGCATCGGCTGGACAACTTCCCGCTGATCGCCGGTCTGACCGAGTTCGCCCGCGGCTGGCAGCCCGACCTGGTCATCTGGGAGGCCAATACCTACGCCGGGGCGATCGCCGCCGGGGCCTGCGGCGCCGCGCACGCCCGCCTGGTGTGGAGCGTCGACGTCTTCGGCGTCGCCCGCGAGCACTTCCTGCGACTGAAGGCCGAGCGATCCGTCGAGGAGCGCGCCGACCCGATGGCCGACTGGCTGGGCGGCTACGCCCGCAAGTACGGGTTCGAGTTCGACGAGGACATGCTCACCGGCCAGTTCACCATTCACCACCTGCCGGCCTCGTTGAGCATGCACGCCGACCTGGACTACCTGCCGATGCGCTACGTCCCCTACGGCGGCGCCGCCGTCGTCCCGAAGTGGCTGTGGGCCCCGCGAGAACGCCGCCGCGTCGCCCTCACCCTGGGCAGCAGCTCGACCGACCGTTTCACCGGATACGCCGCCAACGTGCCGGACATCCTCGACGCACTGGCCGACCTGGACATCGAGGTCGTCGCCACCATCGCCGAGTCCGAGCAGAAGAAGCTGTCCCACGTCCCCGGCAACGCCCGGGTGGTGCCCTGGACCCCGCTGCACGCGCTTGTCCCCACCTGCGACGCGATCATCAGCCACGCCGGACCCGGCACCTTCCTGACCAGCGCCCTGCACGGTATCCCTCAGCTCACCGTGCCGTGGGACTTCGACGAGCCCGAACTCGCCCGCCGCGCCGCCGCACAGGGCGGATCACTGGCGATCCTCGCCGACCAGGCCACCGGGGAGAGCGTCCGGGCCGCCGTGCTGCGCCTGCTCGACGAACCCTCCTTCCGCCGTCGCGCCCACGACCTGCGCGACGAGATCCACGCGCTGCCCTCCCCCAACCAGCTCGTCCCCCGGCTGGAAGAACTCACCGCCAAACACCGCTGACGCCCGACCAGGAGACACCACCACCATGCGCATCCTGCTCACCACCTATCCGGACAAGACCATCTTCCATGCGATGGTGCCGCTGGCCTGGGCGCTGCGGACCGCGGGTCACGAGGTGCGCGTCGCGGTCCAGCCCGAGTTCGCCGACATCGTCACCCAGGCCGGTCTGACCGCCGTCCCGGTCGGCCGTAATCCCGTGACCTGGCGGATGGCGGAACGCAACCCCGAGCAGGTCGAGGCGGAGCGGGCCGGGCTGCCCACGCCGTACGACGCGGCGGTGCTGGACCCGGCGGACCTCGACTTCGAGACGATGCGAGCCGGTTACGAGAACCTGCTGGAGCAGTGGCATCGGCTGGACAACTTCCCGCTGATCGCCGGTCTGACCGAGTTCGCCCGCGGCTGGCAGCCCGACCTGGTCATCTGGGAGCCGAACACCTACGCCGGGGCGATCGCCGCCGAGGCCTGCGGCGCCGCGCACGCCCGCCTGGTGTGGAGCGTCGACGTCTTCGGCGTCGCCCGCGAGCACTACCTGCGACTGAAGGCCGAGCGGCCCGTCGAGGAGCGCGCCGACCCGATGGCCGACTGGCTGGGCTCCTACGGCGGCAAGTACGGCTTCGACTACACCGAGGATCTCTTCACCGGCCAGTTCACCATTCACCACCTGCCGGCCTCGTTGAGCATGCACGCCAACCTGGACTACCTGCCGATGCGCTACGTCCCCTACGGCGGCGCCGCCGTCGTCCCGAAGTGGCTGTGGGCCCCGCGAGAACGCCGCCGCGTCGCCCTCACCCTGGGTACCACCGCGACCGACCGTTTCGCCGGATACGCCGCCAACGTGCCGGACATCCTCGACGCACTGGCCGACCTGGACATGGAGATCGTCGCCACCATCGCCGAGTCCGAGCAGAAGAAGCTGACCCGCGTCCCCGACAACACCCGGGTGGTGTCCTACGTGCCGCTGCACGCGCTGGCCCCCACCTGCGACGCGATCATCAGCCACGCCGGGCCCGGCACCTTCCTGACCAGCGCCCTGCACGCGGTCCCCCAGCTCGCCGTGCCGTGGGACTTCGACGAGCCCGAACTCGCCCGCCGCGCCGCCGCACAGGGCGGATCACTGGCGATCCTCGCCGACCAGGCCACCGGGGAGAGCGTCCGGGCCGCCGTGCTGCGCCTGCTCGACGAACCC
>NZ_JBEOZN010000291.1:0-2600 GCF_040298085.1 Streptosporangium sp. NPDC001681
TTCATCTGAGCGGCGTAGGCGGGGTTTTCCGCGGCGAGCTGGCGGTAGCCGGTGGCCATCGACAGCCAGACCGCGGCGTTGGGGATCTTCTCGGCGTCACCGGCCGACACGCCGGCGGGCCATCCGTACCTACGATTGCCGTACCAGGTCAAGAACCCGGTCGCACCACCGGTCTCCTCATACAGATCCAGCACGGCCACCGGATCGTTTTCGTGAGTGGGGTAGCTGCCCTTACCGGGCACGAACGGAACCTCCCGCGCCTGCGACACCCCAGCGAAATGAACCAGGTTCATCGTGCTGTCGAACTCTCCCACGGTCGGGATCGGCTGCTGATGGGTCTCGCGGTATCTGAGATGCTGGCTCAGCGCCACCCGGACATTCTTGAGGTGCTCGTTCTGCAGGGACCTGATGATCTCGCTCGACCAGGTGTCCACCTTCTGCTCGATGGTGTGGAGCTGTCCCTGGATCTGGGTGAGCTGGGCGATCGACACCTGCTCCAGTTTCAGGACCTCGTCGAACTTGCCCAGCATCTCGGTGTAGATGACGTTGAGATTCTTGTTCACCCGGGCGAACTGCTCGTTCATCGCGTTGTGCAGGCCCGCCACCTGCTGGCGGAGCTCGCCGACCTGCTTGAGGATCATCTCATTGGGACTGGGCTGACCGGCCTGGAAGAGCGGGAGCAGGGCGACGACCGTGGTGATGACGGTCTTGGCGAGGTCCGCCGTCCCGGTCGAGAAGACCGCCTCCCGCCAGCCCTTGCCGGCGATCTTGGGGAGGTATTCGTTGACGGCGGTGGCGACCTTGATGACCCCGTCACAGACGGCGGCCATCTTCTGCGCCTCCTTGGGATTGGTCAGCCCGATGATCGAGGTCAGAAGCCTGAGCCCCTCCCCTGCCGCGTTGATGCTCTCCTGCCGCGTCTTGGCGCGTTCCGCCGCCAGGTCGTAGGCACTGGGTGGCGCGGCAGGCGCGTAGGTGACCCAGAGGAAGGCGCCGTCGCTTCCGTTGTGCAGAACCTCGATGTCCTTCACCGTCTGCTTGACGCTCTCGTTGCTCTTGGCCAGCAACTGGTTCAGCTGCTTGATGACTTCTTCTTTATGCTTCGGGTCGCTCTGCGGGAATTTCATGATTGCCTGAAGGTCGACGGCGTCCTTCAGGGGCGAGCTCTGCAGCAGCTCGTCGGTCGTGGCGCTCGCGGTGATGCCGGAGTCGGCACCGATCTCGGCGTTCCACGCCCTGACGGCGGGGTGGTCGGCACCCCGCTGCGCGCTCAACTCCCGGATCGCCGCCGCCGCCTTCTCGTTCAGCCCCCGCAGAACGACGGCCGCCTCGGCGTCGGCGGACCTCTGGTTGGAGAGGGACTGCCGCCAGTCGTCGTATCGCTGCGGGGAGGCGGGTAGTTCGTTCACCAGTCCGTTCAGCACCACACCGATCTCGCGATATCCCGGGTCGGACTCCGCCAAGGCGCCGATCCGGACGAGGGCGTCGACCTCATGGCCGGCTCCGGGATAGGCGCGGTCCAGCTTCGCGCCGATTCCGGTCTCGGACGCTTTGATGGCCTGGGTGTAGTGCTCCTCGCTCGCGGTGGGGTTGCGGGTGACCTCAGCCACATGGAGCAGGCTGAGCACGACGTCCTTGAAAAGCTGCGGACTGCGCAGACGCATCGTGGCCGCGTGCAAGACGGTGTCGATCCGCTGCTGGCCGTCAAGGGACAGCCCGGCGTGCGCGGGCGCCGCGAGTGTTCCGTGCAGCAGCGACGCTGTCAGCACGAGGGGAAGAACCACCCTTATCGCCCTGGCCAGACGGGCTACCGCCGACCCGCCACGGGTTCTGCTCGATCTCACCGATCATCCTCCTTCGGATCCGCCGATGACGGATCCGCCTATGCCGCGGGCCGGGAGAACGAGTGCCGATGACTCCGCCCATCGCTCCCCGGACCGCGTGCCTGGTGTTGTCTGTGCTGTCAGCCGGTCATGGAGTGGGGGTGTGAATCACGGTGTCGTAGGTTTCGAGGAGTTTGTGGGCGGTGGTGACGGGGGCGAGGGTCTCGGTGTAGCTGTTTTGCTTGAGGCTCTTGGAGTGGTGGTCATAGCGCAGGCGCAGGGTGTCGGCGGTGTGGTAGGCGAAGGCCGTGATGGTGTTGGCCAGCGGATCCTGACTCCACCGGGCAACGGGCAGCTGGTTCTTGTACCAGGTCAGACAGTTGGTCAGCCAGGCATGCTGCTGACCGGCGAAGGGATTGAAAGTCGCGGCGCAGGCCGCGTCAGAGGTGGCGGCACAAGAGTTGTAGGTGCTTTGCGCCGTGCGGAAGATGGTGGTGATGGTGGTGTCACCGGGGGTGTCGGCGGGCAGGCGTTCGGCGCCGTGCAGCAGGACCTGCAGGAGTTCGTCGTCGTTGAGAGCGGTGGGAAAACCCGCCGCGGTGTAGGCCTGCAGCAGACGCAGAGCGGTGGTCAGATCGGCGTTGGCCTGGAAAAGGGGCTTGCCGGGGGTGGTCAGCTCGGTGACGACGGCGTCGTAGTAGCCCTTCTGGCGTTCGGTCAGGAACCGGGTGACCTGGGTGCGAACGGCCTGCTGAGGCTCGGGGTATTCGGTGAGAG
>NZ_JBEOZN010000292.1:0-2500 GCF_040298085.1 Streptosporangium sp. NPDC001681
GATGCGGCCTGGCATTTGCATGAGCTGACCCGGGGTCTGGATCTGGCGGCGTTCGTGGTGTTCTCTTCGCTGGCCGGGGTGATGGGCTCGGCTGGGCAGGGTAACTACGCGGCTGCGAACGCGTTCTTGGATGGGCTGGCTCAGTTGCGTCGGGCCGAGGGGTTGCCCGCGCTGTCGCTGGCCTGGGGTGCCTGGGCTCAGGACAGCGGGATGACCGGCACGCTGAGTGATGCCGATATGCGGCGGATTGCCCGGACGGGCATGCCGCCGCTGTCGGTGGAGCAGGGGCTGGCGTTGTTCGAGGCCGCTGTCGCGCTTGAGCAGGCGGTGCTGGTTCCGGTCCGGCTGGATCTGCCGTCGATGCGCGGTTATGGCGAGGTGCCGGCACTGTTGCGGGGTCTGGTGCGGGGTGGACGCCGGTCGGCGGCGTCCGGTTCGGTGGTGGCCGCGACGTTGCTGCAGCGGCTGGCCCCGCTGGGCCTCGCCGAGCGTGTCGAGGTCCTGGTGGATCTGGTGCGTACCGGGGTGGCCATGGTCTTGGGGCATGCCTCGCCGGAGACGGTGGAGGTGCGGCGGGAGTTTCGTGAGCTGGGCTTCGATTCCCTGACCGCGGTGGAGTTGCGGAACCGGCTGAACGGGGTGACCGGGTTGCGGTTGCCGTCCACGCTGGTGTTCGACTATCCGACGCCGGTGGTGCTGGCGGAGTTCCTGCTGGCCGAGCTGTTCGGTGAGGATGCCGACGTGGTCATTCCCGCGTCGGTGGTGCCGGTCGCGGACGATCCGATCGTGATCGTGGGCATGGCGTGCCGCTACCCGGGTGGGGTCACCTCGCCGGAGGATCTGTGGCGACTCGTCAGCGAGGGCGGAGATGCGATCTCTCCCTTCCCGACGACGCGTGGCTGGAGTCATGGCGCCCTTGCGGGGGGCGTCGACTACGTGGAAGCGGGTGGCTTCCTGCACGAGGCGGGGGAGTTCGATCCGGGGTTCTTCGGGATCTCGCCGCGTGAGGCGCTGGCGATGGATCCGCAGCAGCGGCTGCTGCTGGAGGTGTCGTGGGAGGCGATCGAGCGGGCGGGCATGGACCCGGTCTCCTTGCGGGGCAGTCACACGGGTGTGTTCGCCGGGCTGATGTATCACGACTACGGGATGAGCGCCGACCTCCCGCCGGAGGCGATGGGCTTCATCAGCACCGGTACGGCGGGCAGTGTCGCGACCGGCCGGGTCTCGTACGCGCTGGGGTTGGAGGGCCCGGCGGTGACGGTGGACACCGCCTGCTCCTCCTCGCTGGTGGCGACACATATGGCGGCGCAGGCGCTGCGGTCGGGTGAGTGCAGCCTGGCGTTGGCCGGTGGTGTGACCGTGATGGCCACCCCGGGAGCGTTCATCGGCTTCAGCGCGCAGGGCGGGCTGGCCGGCGATGGGCGGTGTAAGTCCTACTCCGATGCGGCCGATGGGGTGAGCTGGTCGGAGGGTGTGGGCATGCTGGTGCTGGAGCGGCTGTCGGACGCGCGCCGCAACGGGCACCAGGTCCTGGCGATCCTACGTGGTTCGGCGATCAATCAGGACGGTGCGTCGAACGGGTTGACCGCGCCGAACGGCCCGTCACAGCGGCGGGTGATTCGTCAGGCGCTGGCCGTCGCGGGCTTGAACCCCACCGAGGTGGACGCGGTCGAGGGTCACGGCACCGGCACCACACTGGGTGACCCGATCGAGGCGCAGGCCCTGCTGGCGACGTACGGGCAGGACCGGCCGGAGGACCGTCCGCTGCTGCTCGGCTCGATCAAGTCGAACCTCGGTCACACCCAGGCCGCCGCGGGCGTGGCCGGTGTGATCAAGATGGTCATGGCGATGCGGCACGGCATGCTGCCCAGGACGCTGCACATCGACGAGCCGTCCTCGCATGTGGACTGGTCCTCGGGCGCGGTGGAACTGCTGACCGAATCGGCAGAGTGGCCGGGGACCGGTCGTCCGCGCCGGGCGGGTGTGTCGTCGTTCGGGATCAGCGGTACCAACGCGCATGTGATCTTGGAGCAGGGGCCGGAGGCCGAGCAGACCGGGCCGGGTGCGGAGGATCGGGGTCCAGACGCGGGTGTGGTGCCGTGGGTGGTGTCGGCGAAGACCGAAGAGGCGGTGCGGGCGCAGGCCGGGCGACTGCTGGCGCAGGTGCGGGCGGCCGGCGAGCTTGACCCGGTGGATGTGGGGTCGTCGCTGGTGGTGTCGCGGTCGGTGTTCGAGCATCGGGCCGTGGTCATCGGAGACGGTCGTGAGGAGCTGCTGGCGGGGCTGGCCGCTGTGGCTTCCGGTGAGTCGGCGACGCGCGTGGTTTCGGGTGTGGCCGATGTCGTTGGTAGGTCGGTGTGGGTGTTCCCGGGTCAGGGGGCGCAGTGGGTGGGTATGGGTGCCGCGCTTTTGGAGGAGTCGGCGGTGTTCGCCGGGCGGATGGCGGAGTGTGCGGCGGCGTTGGAGCCGTTCGTGGACTGGTCGTTGCTGGATGTGGTCC
>NZ_JBEOZN010000293.1:0-2441 GCF_040298085.1 Streptosporangium sp. NPDC001681
GGTCGTGCCCATCGGTCGGGTCAGGAGGCCGGCACCGGTCGCGATCTCCCGGCCGAGAACGTCCCCATGCCGTACAGCAGCGGGTTTCCAGGACTGGCCTGCACGTTCACGACCCGGCCGAAGAGCACCGCGTGGTCGCCCACGATCAACGTCTCGGCCACCTGGCACTCGGCCACCGCGAAGGCGTCCTCGACCAGCCAGGGCAGCCCGGTGAGTGCCGTCCGTTGCCAGGCGACCTGATCGAAGCGGTCGGGTTTCGGCGAGGCGAAGAGTTCCGCCGTGCTCTGGGCGCCGTCGTCGAGCAGGTTCACCGTGAACTCTCCCCGGCTGCTGACCGCGGCCAGCGTCCCGCTCCGGGTGTCCAGGCAGACCAGTAGCGTCGGCGGGTCGAGCGTCACGCTGGTGAGCGAGTTGCAGGTCAGCCCGTGCGGCCGCTCGTCGCCGTCGATGGACGTGATGATCGTGACACCGGTGAAGTAGGAGCTCATGAAGCCGCGGAAGGCATCCGGCGTCACGAGGTGATGCCGGTCAGCCATTGATACCGGCCAGGTACTCGTAACAGCTGGGCAGCGCGGCGACCATCTCCTTCGCCTCCGACCTGATCCGGGCGAACTCGGCCAGGGCGTTGCCCGGGTCGAGGTGTTTCAAGGCCGGCGGCGGCGTACGGGGAAGGTTGCCAAGACCGAGGTTCATCGCGTTCCAGGAGTAGCTCTCGAATCCGTGGAAGTAGGGGTAGATGGTCTCCTCGTCCAGCAGGCGCGACTGGGCGAGGTCGAGCTTCTCCCGCAGCCCGGCGGGCATCGCGCGGGTCTTCGCCTCCTTCCAGTACGGCGTGTCGTCGCGCTGCGCGGACTTGTAGTGCAGGACGAGGAACTCCTTCACCCCGTCCACGGCGTGCGCGACCCGGGCGTTGTACGCCGCGATCTGGTCGCTGTCCCACCGCTCGTCGGGGAAGTGCTTGACGAGCTGCTCGATGCCGTGCTGGATGAAGAAGATGCCGGTGGACTCCAGCGGCTCGACGAACGCGCTGGACAGACCGATCGCCACGCAGTTCTTGACCCACGAGTCCCGGTTGCGGCCGATGCGCATCCGGATGTGGTTGGCCTGGAGGTCCTCCTGGCCGGGCGCGGCGGCCTGGCGCAGCTCCCGCTCGGCCTCCTCCGGGCTGATGAACTGGTCGGAGTAGACGTAGCCGGTGCCGTTGCGGCGAAACAGCGGGATGGTCCACATCCAGCCCGCGCTCATCGCGGTCGCCGTGGTGTACGGGCTCATGTCCGTGGCCTCTTCACGCGGCACCCGGAGCGCGACCGCGCGGTTGTTGGGCAGCACGTCCTCGAACGACTGGAACTCGGCGCCGAGCGTCTGGTTGATCAGCATGCCGCGGAAACCGGTGCAGTCGATGAAGAGGTCACCGGCGATCTCACCGTGGGCCGCGGTGTGCACGTGACTGATCCAGCCGCGCTCGTCCTGCGCGACGTGCTGCACGTTGTCCAGGATGTGCCGGACACCGCGCTTGACGGAGAAGTCGGCCAGGTATCTGGCGACCTCGTCGGCGTCGAAGTGGTAGGCGTAGGGGAACTGGGCCCGCTGCTCGGCCAGGGTGGACCGGCCCAGCGGGCTGTCCAGCTCGGAGGCGAAGAGCGACCCGTCGCGCATCCGCGGCGAGCGCTTGGCCTCGCAGAGCGCCGAGGTGATGAAGCAGGAGCGGTCGAACGGCTTGCTGCGGTCGCCCAGTTCGAGCCACCAGTCGGCGATGGAGAATCCGTCCACCACGCGCAGCCGCTCGAACGGGTGGTAGAAGTACTCGCCCGCTCCGCTCCAGTTCTCGAAGCGGATGCCGAGCTTGTAGCCCCCGGCGCATTTCGGCAGCCAGTCGGCCTCGTCAAGACCGAGGTAGTCGAAGAAGTGCCGCACGGTGCTGAAGGTGGCCTCGCCGACACCGATCCGCTTCACCTGGGGCGATTCCACCAGGGTCACGTCGATCCGGTCGCCGAACGCCGCCATCAGGTAGCTGGCCGTCATCCATCCGGCCGTACCACCGCCCACGATAACCACGGATCGGATCATTAAAGCTCCTCAACATTCGTTGGAAAGGCCGGATCTCGGCCCGGTCAGGCCAGCTCGTAGACGACGGAGTCGGCGGGGACCCGCACGACGCGGGCGTTCAGGAACTTCCAGCCGCTCTCCTCGAACACGCCCTCCCACTCGGCGAGCGTGGGCAGGTAGACGCCCATCAGGTCATGGGCCGTCTCGAACGCCAGCGTGAACACGGGCTTGTCCCGGTCGGGGATGCCGGTGGTCCGCGCCGTGTCGCCGAGCAGGAACCTCCGGACGTTGGGGAACGCCTCGCGCAGCCGGCGCAGCGAGGCCACGCACCGCTCTCGCGGCCAGAAGTCGTGGCCCATCATGAAACAGGTGAGCACCTCCACCTTCTCCAGGCG
>NZ_JBEOZN010000294.1:0-2431 GCF_040298085.1 Streptosporangium sp. NPDC001681
CCGGAGGCCAGCACCACAGCCAGCGACGACGGAAGCAACTCCGCGTCAACGTCGACCAGCACGAACCGGCCCGGGTTCTCCCACTGCGCCGACCGCACCAGACCCCACACCGCCGCGGCCGCCAGATCAGCGACCGCCTCACCCTCCCGCGCCTCGACCGCACCCCGCGTGACGAACACCAGACGCGAAGCCTCGAACCGCTCATCAGCCAACCACCCCTGCAGCAGGCCGAGGGCGTGAGCGACCAGCTCGTGAGTCGACTCCACCACGCTCTCGGCGCCGGCCGACCCGATGGTGACCATGACCACGTCCGGCACCGAATCCAGCGAGGCGAGATCCCCGCTCAGCTCGACCACACTCGCACCGCTCTCCGCGCCCGGCACCTCCGCCAGCGCGGTCCACTCCAGCCCGAACAGCGAGTCCCGCTCCACCCCACGACCACCACCGGTGCCAACAAGCTGCTCGGGCGAGAACGAGCGCAGCACCAGCGACCGCGCCGACACCACCGGCTCCCCTGCCGCATCCACCGCGACCAGCGACACCGCATCCTCGCCCACCCTGGCCAGCCGCACCCGCAACAGCGCCGCACCACCGGCGTGCAGGCACACCTCACCCCAGGAGAACGGCAACCGCGTACCCCCCGCGGCGTCCAGCCCCACGAACGTCACCGCGTGCAACGCCGCGTCCAGCAGCGCCGGATGCACCCCGAACGAACCCGCACTCGATGCCACCTGCTCAGGCAGCGCGACCTCGGCGAACACCTCACCGGCCTCGCCCCGCCAGGCCGCCCGCAGCCCCTGGAACACCGGACCGTACCCCAGCCCTCGGACGGCCAGCTCCTCATACAGCCCGTCCAGCTCGATCGCGGTCGCCCCGGCCGGCGGCCACACCGCCGCATCGAACGACGCGACATCCACAGCACCGGCACCCGAAGTGCCGGTGGCCAGCGTGCCGGTGGCGTGCCGCACCCACGGCACCTCCTCATCGGCCCGCACCGGCCGGGAATAGACACCCAAGGTCCGCCGACCGGTCTCCTCCGGCGCACCCACCGCGATCTGAACCACGACCGCGTCGTCCTCGCCCAGCACCAACGGAGCCGCCAGCGTCAACTCCTCCACCAGGTCGCAGCCGACCTGGTCACCCGCCCGGATCGCCAGCTCCAGGAATCCGGTCCCCGGGAAGAAGACCATCCCGGCCACCGCGTGATCGGCCAGCCACGGATGCGACGAGAGCGACAACCGCCCGGTCAGCACCACCCCATCGGAATCGGCCAGCCCGACCGTCGCGCCCAGCAGCGGATGCCCCGCCGTCACCAACCCCGCCGCGGCCACATTCCCCGAACTGGCCCCCACACTGCCATCAGGCCAGAACCACTGGTGCTGGAAGGCATACGTCGGCAACTCCACCCGCCGCCCGCGCGGGAGCACCGACCCCCAATCCACCACCACCCCACACACATGCAACTGAGCCAACGCCGACATGACCGACCACTGCTCATCGCGGTCCCCGCGCAGCGCCGGCACCAAGTCCGCGACGGACTGATCCTCAGCGGCAAGGGTGTCCTGAGCCATGGCGGTCAGCACGCCGTCGGGGCCCAGCTCCAGATACGCCCGCACGCCCCGCGCGTGCAGGGCACGCACGCCGTCGGCGAAGCGGACCGCGCCGCGGACCTGGTCGACCCAGTAGTCCGGCGAGCACAGCTGCTCGGCGGTGGCCGCCTGCCCGGTCATCGTCGACACCACCGGGATTCGCGGCGGGTTGTAGGTCAGCGTGCCGGCCAGGGCGCGGAAGTCCTCCAGCATCGGCTCCATCAGCGGCGAGTGGAACGCGTGCGACACCCGCAACCGCTTCGTGCGCACCCCGCGCTCCGCCAGCGTGGCGGCGACCTCAAGAACCGGCCCCTCCACCCCGGCGATCACCACCGAAGACGGGCCGTTCACCGCCGCGACCGACACCTCCTTCTCCCGCCCGACCAGCAGCTCAGCGACCTCCTCCTCGGAAGCCCGCACCGACACCATCGCCCCACCGGCCGGCAGCGCCTGCATCAACCGCGCCCGGCCCGCCACCAGCACACACGCGTCGGCCAGCGACAGCACCCCGGCGACATGCGCCGCGCTGATCTCCCCGATCGAATGCCCGGCCAGCACACCCGGCCGCACCCCCCACGAGGACACCAACCGGAACAACGCCACCTCAAGCGCGAACAACGCCGGCTGCGCCCACCCCGTCCGATCCAGCGACCCCGCCTCGGCCGAACCAGGCTCGGCGAACAACACCTCGCGCAACGACCCGTCCAGCAGCGGATCCAGCTCGGCGAGCACCTCGTCCAGCGCCGCCGCGAACACCGGGAAGCGGTCATACAGCTCCCGGCCCATCCCCGCCCGCTGACTGCCCTGACCGGTGAACAGGAAGGCGAGCTGCGGCTCCGTCG
>NZ_JBEOZN010000295.1:0-2346 GCF_040298085.1 Streptosporangium sp. NPDC001681
GGACGGTGTGGGAGAGTAGGTCGCCGCCGGACAATCTTTCATGAGGGCCCTCACCTTTGGTGGGGGCCTTCGTGCTTTCCGGGAAGGGTTCCGAACGGGAGGCCGACCTTGGGCCCTCTCTCATACCCTGGAATCTGAAATGGCTGAGGGGATCCAGAGGCCCTGCGGAGGCACCCGGGTTCAGGGACGGAGCTCCGAGACGTGCCTCGGAACCGGAGGCTGAGAGAGCCGCCGTACGACTACGGAGAACCAGAAGCCCCGGCCGATGAGGACCGGGGCTTCTCCCGTTGGAGCGCCGCTCGTCAGGGCGTGATGAAGAGGGCGTCGCCCACGGTCCGCTCCGCGCCGTCCGAGGGCCGGTTGACGGGCTTGTGGCCGACGACCATCACGCTGGAGCCACCACCGTCGAAGTTGATGGCCTGCTTGGCGCCCAGCCAGCGCATCAGCTGAGCAGCCTCCACCATCGAGGCGCCCACGGAGATACCCGGGTTGCGTCCGTCGACCGTGACCAGGATCAGCCCGCCCGACTTGTCGACACCGACCATCGTGCGCGGGTGGCGCCGGAGCATCATGTTGACCGAGGCGTGTCCGTCGGCCGCCGCGGTGATGCGCACCCGGCCGTTCCTGACCAGCCCGACCCCGCCGCCCATGATGTATGTATCAGGGGTGAGCGGTATCGCCCGCTGCGTCCGCAGGTCGATGACCTTGGTGTCCAGCTTCATCCAGGTGCCCTGCGTGTGTTCCTGCAGCCAGACGGCCGCCAGGCCGGTGCCGTGAAGCACGTAGGTGCCCCGGGCGACGATGCCGCCGGCCTGGCGGACCGTGACGACCTGGCCTTGGGCGTCGATGACGGCCTCGATGCCGCCGTCGGTGGCCGTCTTGCTGCCGAATTCCTCGGTGTAGAGGACGAGCTCGTCGCTTCCGGCGGCCCGGTTGATGCCGTTGACCTCGGCCTTCGTGCCGTCCGAGGAGATCGCGGTGACCTGGGTTCGCAACTCGGTGATCCGGGCCTTGCGGCCCTGGGTGATGACGAGGCCGCTGCGGCCTGGCACGGCCTCGCTGAGCAGCCTGCCGCCCACCACGGAGACACCGACCGGGTCGCCCTGAAGGGCCTTGGCGGTGTGGATGTTGAAGAAGCCGCCGTTGACCCCGGCGATGGCGCCGGTCAGTTTCGACATCGAGCTGGTGGTCTCGCGCTTGGCCACGCTCTTGCCGACGCTCGTCTTGAAGGACCCTTTGAACACCTTCGGGTCGACCATCAGCACGCTCATGTTCCAGGGGCCGGTGGTCTCGGTACCGTCGTCGCCGAGATAGTCGGTCTTGGCCCGGATGCCCTGCTCCTTGAGTTCCTTCACGACCTTGTCGGCCTCGGCCCGCTTGCCGAATGACCACAGGCCGATCCTGACCATGTATCGCTCCACAGCCGGGGCGTCCGCTGCGGCGGGCTGCACGATCCGCAGGATGCTGGGAGTGAACCCCGCCGCCTCCACGGCCTCGGCGACCGTCTGCGCGGTGTCCAGGCGGCCGTCGTCGTGGCCGTTGGGCATGAGGGCGGAGACTGTCCAGCCCTGTGTGGACTTGCCGTGCTTCACGCTGAAAAGATCAATGCCCGGTGCCACACTCTGCTGGTTTTTCACCGTGGCCATGCTCACACCCAGTGGGAACGCGGAGGAGGGAAACCCCGAACTCGCCTGCTCGGCCTCAGCGGGAATCGCTGTGGCGGTGAGCGCTAGGGCCGTGAATCCGGCGACAAGGCGTCGCGACATGTATATCTCTCCCCGTTGGTTTCAGAGTTCGTGCACCATCGTGCCGAGATCTACGGGGCGAGGGGAGCGAAACACGCGAAACATCCCAAGAAAGTGTTGCTGCTCACGCAGGGTCATGTCACCCGCGGGAGAATTCACATGCCCGCGACGATCCCGACCGGGTCAACGGTCCTGGTCAATAAGGATTAGTCCCTGGCCGTTTCGTTGCGACAGCGAGAATGCGACGCTACGGTGCAGTAGGCCGCATTTCCTCAGATCAAGCGGCACATCTTTCCGAGAGGCAGCCGTCATGGGGCTGAGCATTCTCATCGTGATCATCGCAAGCGTGATCCTCGGTGTCATCCTCGGGGCGATCCTGACGCGTCCGCGCCGCTGGGATCTCCACATCTGCGCGGATGACTCCGTTCACTTGGATGCCGCATCCGACAGACACGGTTAGTGCAGTTCGCGTACGAAGTCGGTTCAGGAAGACCCGGAAAAGTCCGCAGGAGTTACCGCGGGACGGATCGCCGCATTCGGTCATCGGGGAAAGCGGTGATCGGGGTAAACGGACGGTCGTGGGTCGTACGGAACCAAGGTT
>NZ_JBEOZN010000296.1:0-2243 GCF_040298085.1 Streptosporangium sp. NPDC001681
AGCCACCGCACCACGAGTGACGATCACCAACCGCGAACCAGCACACCGCTCATCGGCCAGCCACCCCTGCAACAGACCCAGCACCCCAGCCGTCATCGCACGCGCCGAGACCACCGCATCCCCGGCCGACCCGGCCGCGACCTCGGCCAGCACCACCTCCGGCACCGACCCCACCTCGGTCAGCGCCGACAGATCCCGGTGAACCATCACCGACTGTCCGACCGACTCCCACGCCGCCGCGAGACCCAAGGCGTCCGGCTCGACCCCCGAGAAGCCGACCACCGTCACCGGCGCCGGGTCAGCCACGGAAACCTCGGAAAGCGGGGTCCAATCCAGCCGGAACAGCCCGTCCCGCTCCGTCACCTGACCACCACCGGCGGCGGCGAGCTGATCAGGAGTGAACGGGCGCAGCACCAGCGAACGCGCCGACAGCACCGAATCCCCGGCGGCGTCCACCGCCGTCAGCGACACAGCGTCGTCGCCCGTCCGGAACAGTCGCACCCGCAGCATCGCCGCCCCGGTGGCCTGCAGGCTCATCTGCCCCCAGGAGAACGGCAACCGGCCACCCTCCACCGGCTCCAGCCCGACGAAGGTCACCGCGTGCAAGGCCGCGTCCAGCAACGCCGGGTGCACCCCGAACGAACCCGCGTTCGACGCCGCCTGCTCGGGCAGCGCGACCTCGGCGAACACCTCGCCGTCGACACCACGCCAGGCCGCTCGCAGCCCCTGGAACACGGGGCCGTATTCGAACCCGCCCGCGGCCAGTCCCTCGTACAACCCGTCCAGCCCGATCGCGGTCGCGCCGGCCGGCGGCCACACCGCCGCGTCGAACGGCTCGGCATTGGGAGCACCGGTGGCCGAAGCACCGACGGCCAGCGTGCCGGTGGCGTGCCGCACCCACGGCACGTCATCGGCGGCCTCGGCAGAGCGGGCGTAGACGTTCACGCTCCGGTGGCCCGACTCCTCCGCGGCGCCCACCCACACCTGCACCGCGACGGCATCGGTTTCGCCCAGCACCAGCGGCGCGGTCAGGGTCAGCTCCTCGACCACCTCGCAGCCGACCTGGTCACCGGCCCGCACCGCCAGCTCAAGGAACCCGGTACCCGGGAAGATCACTGTTCCGGACACGACGTGATCGGCCAGCCACGGATGCGACCGCACCGACAACCGCCCGGTCAGCAGCACACCGTCCGAGTCGGCCAGGCCCACGGCGGCACCCAGCAGCGGGTGGCTGGCTGTCGCCAGCCCGGCCGCGGCCACGTTGCCCACGCGAGATGCCGGACCCTTGGGCCAGAACCGCTGATGCTGGAAGGCATACGTCGGCAGGTCGACCCGGCGGGCGCCGGGGAGGACGGCCTGCCAATCCACTGCCACCCCGTGCACGTGCAGCTCGGCAAGCGCCGTCATGGACGCGATCCGCTCGTCGCGGCCCTTACGCAGCACCGGCACCAGCACAGCGTCCGACTCCTGCGCGTCCGCATCAGACTCGGCCGCGAGCGTGTCGGCGGCCATCGCGGTCAACACGCCGTCGGGGCCCAGCTCCAGATAGGCTCGTACGCCCTGGCGGTGCAGCGTGCGGACGCCGTCGGCGAACCGTACGGCCTGGCGGACCTGGTCCACCCAGTAATCCGGCGAGCACAGCTGCTCGGCCGTGGCCGACTCCCCGGTCACGTTCGAGACCACCGGAATTTCCGGCGGGCTGTAGGTGAGTGTCCGGGCCAGGGCGCGGAAGTCCTCCAGCATCGGATCCATCAGCGGCGAATGGAACGCGTGCGACACCCGCAACCGCCGCGTCCTGACCCCACGCCCCTCCAGCACGGCGGCGACCTCCAGCACCGGCTCCTCGACCCCGGCGATCACCACCGAGGCCGGGCCGTTCACCGCCGCGACCGACACCTCCTTCTCACGCCCGGCCAGCAGCCCGGCGACCTCCTCTTCCGAGGCCTGCACCGACACCATCGCCCCACCCGCGGGGAGCGCCTGCATCAACCGCGCCCGACCCGCCACCAGCACACACGCGTCCTTCAGAGACAACACCCCGGCCACATGCGCCGCGGTGATCTCCCCGATCGAATGCCCCGCCAGCACACCCGGCCGAACCCCCCACGAGGAGACCAACCGGAACAGCGCGGTCTCCACCGCGAACAGCGCCGGCTGCGCCCACCCCGTCCGATCCAGCGCCTCCGCCTCGGGCGTGCCCGGCTCGGCGAACAGCACCTCACGCAACGGCCCGTCCAGCAACG
>NZ_JBEOZN010000297.1:0-2172 GCF_040298085.1 Streptosporangium sp. NPDC001681
CTGTTGGGTCGGACCGGGGCGCGGTGTCAGCCTTGCGACTGGTCCGTTTCCCCGGCCCGCCCGCCGAACCGGGCGTGCTCGTCTCCAAGCACCCGGCTCTCCACAGATTCATGCCGCTGGGGATGGTTGTTCTGTTCGCCGTGACCAGGGTGTCGGGATGTCCCACGCGCGCCAGCGATACCGGATGACCGGCATCGACGCCGCATCCAGCAGGGCGATCCCGTCTGCGGAGATCTCCCAGCCGCCCTTCAGTAGCCGGGTCCGCATCTTCTTCCACGACATGCCGCCGTGCCGCTTGCGCAGCCACCACCACAGGCGGTGCCAGACATAGTGGCCCAGGTAGCTGAACGTCCGTTTGGACGAGCCGTGACAGAAGTAGTTGCACCAGCCCCGTATCACCGCGTTGAGACGAATCAACAGGGTTCTCAGGTCCGGCTGTCCTGGGTGGACCAGCGCCCGCACCTTGGCAATGACGGAATTGACCGCCTTCTTGCTCGGATAGGTGTAGACGGTCCACGCCTGGGTTCCTCGTTTGCGGCGCCGCTGGATGTGGTGCCCCAAAAAGACGAACCCGTCATCAAGATGGGTGACCGCCGTCTTGGCCTCCGACAGGCGCAAACCCATCGGGGCCAGCACCGCGGCCGCTTGTTCCCTCAGCCGCTCGGCGTCGCGGCGAGTGCCGTTGACCATGGCGACCCAGTCGTCCGCATAGCGGATCAGCCGCCAGTTCGCCACTCCTCGTTGCCGTCGGTTGCCTCGCTGCCTGACCGTGGCCATCGCCTCCTGGTGCTCGGCCATGAACCACTCGTCCAGGACCGACAAAGCGATGTTGGCCAGCAGCGGGGAGAGAATCCCACCTTGCGGGCTCCCGGCGCTCGTCTGCTTCTGTTCGCCGAGTTCGGTGAGAATCCCGGACTTACAGAACGCCTTCACCAGCGCCAAGACGCGCTTGTCCGCGACCTTTGCGCGCACCCGGTCCATCAGGGCCGTGTGCGAGATGGTGTCGAAGCACGCCTCGATATCCGCCTCCAGCACCCACTCATAGCGGTGGGAGCCCATGTGGTGGATCTCGGCGATCGCGTCGTGCGCACGCCGGTTCGGGCGAAACCCATACGAGCACGGCTGAAAACCCGCCTCGAAGATGGGCTCCATGACCAGCTTCAGCGACGCCTGAACGACCCTGTCAGCGAGGGCGGGGATACCCAGGCGGCGCATCTTCGACGTGCCGGGCTTGGGAATCAACCGCTCTCGAACCGCCAGCGGCTCGAACGTCCGGGCGCGCAGTTGCTCCCGGATCGCGTTCAGAAACGTCTCCTCGCCCCACCCGGCAGGAATATCGCGGGCCGTCAACCCATCGACACCCGCCGTGCGAGACCCGGTATTGCCCCGGACCCGACGCCACGCAACCACGAGGAACGCCGGGTCAGCGACCAGGTTGAACAGATCATCAAACCGACGAGAGGCATCCTCGCCGGCCCAACGGTGCAGTTTGGTCTGAATACTCAGTACCCGCCACTGGGCCGCCTCCGGCTCCAGCAGCAGCTCGCCCATATTCACGAGCGCCCTCCTGACCTGACGTCCCTACCTGCTGAAACTGCTGCCCGCCTTCCCCATGTGCGCGGCTTTCCCGCGCTCGGAGTACTACGCAGGCTCCGCCCCACCCCGCGCCTTCAGTGGACGGCGCACCTATCCCCGCTCCGCCCTGGAGGGGACGGAGACGGGGAACAGCACGAGATGGTTCCCACGTTCACTGCTGACCGTTCGCGAGAGGAGGTGCCCAGCTATGCCCCTGCGGCATCGCTCTGGCTACGCCGTAGACCTTCACCAGAGCCTCCCGGCCAAGCGCGACAACCGACCCAGGAGTTCCCCGACCGGACACCTCGCCCGGCGGGTACGCACCGCAACCCAGCCCATATCCGCCAGATTTGAGCTGGTGGAAGCCTTGAAGGGCTTTACACCACTGGTTCCTCACGTACACCTTTCCCGCTCGTTGACCAGGCCCGCACCGTCCGGCAGTACCGGCACGCCCTGACGTTGTCGAGGCTGCTTACCACCCTCACTCGCGACTCCGAGATCAGGCTGCCTCCCACTTCACACGACCCGCTACGACAGGTCGTCGGCGAAGGTCTTCCACCTCCGCACGGTCAAACAGCGCCTCGTGGCGCACGCCGC
>NZ_JBEOZN010000298.1:0-2169 GCF_040298085.1 Streptosporangium sp. NPDC001681
CCGACAGATCACGATGAACCGCGACCGACTGCCCGGCCGACTCCCACATCCCCGCAAGACCCAGCGCGTCCGGCTCGAACCCGGCGAAGCCGACCATCGCCACCGGCACCGGATCGGCCACGGGAACCTCAGAAAGCGTGCTCCACTCCAGCCGGAACAGCCCGTCACGCTCCGCCACCCGGCCACCACCCGCGGCGGCGAGCTGACCGGGCGAGAACGGGCGCAACACCAGCGACCGCGCCGACAACACCGGCTCCCCCGCGGCATCCACCGCCGTCAGCGTGACCGAGTCGGCATCGGCCCGGACCAGCCGCACCCGCAACGTCGCCGCACCACCCGCGTGCAGGCACACCTCACCCCAGGAAAACGGCAACCGGCCGCCCTCGGAATCGTCCAGCCCCACGAAGGCCACACCATGCAGCGCCGCGTCCAGCAACGCCGGATGCACCCCGAACGAACCCGCACTCGACGCCGCCTGCTCAGGCAGGACAACCTCGGCGAACACCTCACCACCGGCACCGTGCCAGGCCGCCCGCAACCCCTGGAACACCGGGCCATAGACAAGCAAACCCTCGGCCAGCTGGTCATAGAAACCGTCCAACTCGATCGCGGTCGCGCCGACCGGCGGCCACACCGCCGCATCGAACCGCGCGGCGGCCCGACCGCCCGTGGCAAGCATGCCGGTGGCGTGCCGCACCCACGGCACATCGTCACCAGCCTGCGCCGACCGGGAATAGACGTTCAAAGCACGTCGGCCGGTCTCCTCCGGCGCACCCACCGCGATCTGCACCACGACCGCATCGTCCTCACCCAGCACCAGCGGAGCGGCCAGCGTCAACTCCTCCACCAGGTCACAGCCGACCTGGTCACCCGCCCGGATCGCCAGCTCCAGGAACCCGGTCCCCGGGAAGAGCACCATCCCGGCCACCGCATGATCGGCCAGCCACGGATGCGACGAGAGCGACAACCGCCCGGTCAGCACCACCCCATCGGAATCGGCCAGCCCGACCGTCGCACCCAGCAGCGGGTGCCCAGCGGCGGCCAGACCCGCCGCCGCCACATTCCCCGTACCGGCACCCGCACTGCCATCAGGCCAGAACCACTGGTGCTGGAAAGCGTAGGTCGGCAGATCGACCCGGCGCCCACCCGGCAGCACCGATCGCCAGTCCACCGGCACCCCATGCACATACAGCTCGGCCAGCGCCGTCATGGACGCGACCTGCTCGTCGCGATCCTTACGCAACACCGGCACGAGCACCGCGTCCGACCCGGGCACCTCCGCGTCGGCGGCCAGGGTATCGGCGGCCATAGCGGTCAACACACCATCGGGACCCAGCTCCAGATACGCCCGCACACCCCGCGCGTGCAGCGTACGGACCCCGTCGGCGAAGCGGACCGCGCCCCGCACCTGATCCACCCAGTAGTCCGGCGAGCACAGCTGCTCGGCCGTGGCCGCCTCGCCGGTCAGGGTGGACACAATCGGAACCCTCGGCGCGCTGTAGGTCAGCGTCCGAGCCAGGGTCCGGAAGTCCTCCAGCATCGGCTCCATCAGCGGCGAGTGGAACGCGTGCGACACCCGCAACCGCTTCGTGCGCACCCCGCGCTCCTCCAACGTGGCGGCCACCTCAAGAACCGCCTCCTCGCCCCCGGCGATCACCACCGAAGACGGGCCGTTCACCGCCGCGACCGACACCTCCTTCTCACGCCCGGCCAGCAGCTCAGCGACCTCCTCCTCGGAAGCCCGCACCGACACCATCGCCCCACCCGCGGGCAACGCCTGCATCAACCGCGCCCGGCCCGCCACCAACGCACACGCGTCGGCCAGCGACAGCACCCCGGCGACATGCGCCGCGGTGATCTCCCCGATCGAGTGACCGGCCAGCACATCCGGCCGCACCCCCCACGAGGACACCAACCGGAACAACGCGGTCTCCACCGCGAACAACGACGGCTGCGCCCACCCGGTCTGATCCAGCAACCCGGCCCGCTCGCTGCCCGGCTCGGCGAACAACACCTCCCGCAACGACCCGTCCAGCAGCGGGTCCAGCTCGGCGAGCACCTCGTCCAGCGCCGTCGCGAACACCGGGAAGCGGTCATACAGCTCCCGGCCCATCCCCGCCCGCTGACTGCCCTGACCGGTGAACAGGAAGGCGAGCTGCGGCTCCGTCG
>NZ_JBEOZN010000299.1:0-2080 GCF_040298085.1 Streptosporangium sp. NPDC001681
GACCGCCTGGCCCTTTCGCATTCGACCAGCTCACCGCCACAACGAGAAACAAGATCTTTCTCACCGCCAACGACTGCCCCGCTGTTCCTCGACCCTGAACCTTTTCCGCGCGAACCTCACCCGCGCGGACCTCAGCAGCGCGGACTTCACCGACGCGAACCTCGCCCGCGCGACCCTCACCGACGCGGTGCTCGCCGGGGTCATCGGCCTGCTTGGGAATCTGCGGCCCGGGTCGGGGTCGCCGACGCGTCCCGAGGGCGGGGCGGCGCCTCCAAAGCAGGACGGTCCCGGCTTCGATGGGGGGTGAGGGCGCCCGTTTTGCCGGGCGCCAGGTAACTCCCGGGAATCCTTATTCCCGCAAGTTACCAGCTGGTACGGCCGGGTTTTCCGGGGCGCGCATCAGGGTCCCCGGTAGTGATGCCGGGTCCGCCCGGCGCGGCCGCGCCCCGGAGCCGTTCGCCGCCGGCGAGCTGCTCGGCCCGGGCGGGCAGAAGGTGATGCAGAGGCATACAAGTCAGTCTCAAGCGTGATCTTCTACACCTAGGGGTGTGAATACGATCTCTCCGCGGCAGCGCCGCTCACTATCTCGCCGTACCCTGCTCCGGGGCGGGCTCGGCGCCCTGGCCGCCATCGGCGTGCCGACCATGGTCGCCTGCACCCCCGGCCCGACACTAAACGCCGCCAACTTCGCACTGAGCGCCACCCTCACCGGCCACACCCTCTTCGTCTTCTCGGTGGCCTTCAGCCCGGACGGCAAAACCCTCGCCACCAGCAGCGCCGACGAAACAGTGTGGTTGTGGGACGTGGCCGGCCGCAACACCATCGCCACCCTCACCGGCCACACCGACAATGTCTCCTCGGTGGCCTTCAGCCCGGACGGCAAAACCCTCGCCACCAGCAGCGACGGCGGCGAACCCGAGGTGCGATTGTGGGACGCGGCCGGCCGAAACACCATCGCCACCCTCACCGGCCACACTCACTCTGTCACCTCAGTGGCCTTCAGCCCGGACGGCAAAACCCTCGCCACCAGCAGCATCGACTACAGCGTGAGGTTGTGGGACGTGGCCGGCCGCAACACCGTCGCCACCCTCACCGGCCACACCGGCGGGGTCACCTCAGTGGAGTTCAGCCCGGACGGCAAAACCCTCGCCACCGGCAGCAACGACAAGAGCGTGAAGTTGTGGGACGTGGCCGGCCGAAACACCATCGCCACCCTCACCGGCCACACCGACAGGGTCACCTCAGTGGCCTTCAGCCCGGACGGCAAAACCCTCGCCACCGGCAGCGCCGACGACACGGTGCGGTTGTGGGACGTGGCCAGCCGAAACACCATCGCCACCCTCACCGGCCACACCGACGATGTCTCCTCGGTGGCCTTCAGCCCAGACGGCACAACCCTCGCCACCGGCGGCCTCGACAAGAGCGTGAGGTTGTGGGACGTGGCCGGCCGCAACACCATCGCCACCCTCACTGGCCACACCGACAGTGTCACCTCGGTGGCCTTCAGCCCGGACGGCACAACCCTCGCCACCGGCAGCAACGACAAGAGCGTGAAGTTGTGGCAGGCCCGCTGACCCAGTAGTAGCTCATCACCGCTTCAGCCCTACCGCCAAAATCCGGTCCGATCCTCCCCGGAGGCCAGTCGAGGCGGGTGACGGCCTCCAGCTCCTCGCGCGCCCGCGCGTAGGGGTGTCCCGAAAGTCCCGAAACGCCCTACCGGCGCTAACCTGGAGTAGTTGACCGTGTCCGCATCGTCACGAAGTGACGATGCCTTAGCGCTGTCTCGTATGACGGTTCGTTCTTTCTGATGGATCTTCAGCCTGAACTGTCTGGTCTGTCGCTGTGGTTTCGTGGTCGTTGTCTCGTGGGCATTCGTGCTCTCTTCGCCTCCTCGTTGTCGTCTTCTTCGTGGTGTTGGTCTTCTGATCACGGTGCGCGCCACTTCCCGGACGCGGCCCTGGCGACGTCGCCGGACGGGGCTCCTTCGGGGTTGAGGAACAGCGGGACAGTCATTGGCGGTAAACCGCTGCGTCGCAGGTCGCGGAAGACTGTGCAGGGCGTCGGGGCGGTGTCTTCCGGA
>NZ_JBEOZN010000300.1:0-2064 GCF_040298085.1 Streptosporangium sp. NPDC001681
GTCGTTCGGGATCAGCGGCACCAACGCGCACGTCATCCTGGAGCAGGGGCCGGTGGCTCCGCGGATCGAGGCCGGAACGGTGCCGCGGGACGAGGCGCCGGCCGCGGACGTGCTGCCGGTGTTGGTGTCGGCCCGTACGGCGGAGGCGTTGCGGGCGCAGGCCGGGCGGCTGGCCTCGCACGTGGAGGGCCGCGGTGAGGTGGCGCTGGCCGATACCGCGTTCTCGCTGGCCACGATGCGGTCGGCGTTCGAGCATCGGGCGGTGGTACTGGCCGGCGACCGTGATGGGGTGCTGGCCGGGCTGAGTGCGCTGGCCGAGGACCTGCCGGGTGCGGGTGTGGTGCGCGGGGTGGCGGCGGAGCCGAGACTCGCGGTGCTGTTCACCGGTCAGGGCAGCCAGCGGGCGGGGATGGGCCGGGAGTTGTATGACCGGTTCCCGGTGTTCGCGCAGGCTTTGGACGCGGTGATCGCCGAGCTCGACCCGCTGCTCGACGGGCAGTCGGGTGGGTCGTTGCGGGAGGTGCTGTTCGCCGAGCCGGGTTCGGCCGAGGCGGAGGCGCTGGATCGGACGGGGTGGGCGCAGCCCGCGCTGTTCGCGGTGGAGACGGCGCTGTTCCGGCTGGTGTCCTCATGGGGAGTGCGGCCCGAAGTGCTGGCCGGGCACTCGATCGGGGAGATCACCGCGGCCCATGTCGCCGGAGTGCTGTCGCTGGCCGACGCGTGCGCGCTGGTGGCGAGCCGGGCGCGGTTGATGCAGGCGCTGCCCGCCGGTGGGGCGATGGTGGCGGTGGCGGCCTCGGAGGAGGAGGTCGTCGGGCTGCTGTCCGGGCGTGAGGGTGAGGTGTCGGTCGCGGCGGTGAACGGTCCGTCCTCGGTGGTGATCTCCGGGGTCGAGGAGGCGGTGCTGGAGGTGGCCGCCGCTCTGGAGGAGCGGGAGGTCAGGACGCGGCGCTTGCGGGTGTCGCACGCGTTCCACTCGCCGTTGATGGACCCGATGCTGGAGGACTTCCGTAAGCTGGCTCACCGGCTGTCCTACAACCCGCCGCGGATCCCGGTGGTGTCCACCCTTACCGGGGAGCAGGCGACGGCCGAGCAGCTGTGCTCGCCGGACTACTGGGTGGAGCAGGTGCGTGGCGCGGTCCGCTTCGCCGACGGGGTCCGTGCTCTGCACGCGCAGGGCGTGCGGGCGTACCTTGAGCTGGGCCCTGACGGTGTGCTGACCGCCATGGCCGCCGGCACGCTCGAGGCGGACGTGCACGACGCCGACGTGGTGCTGGTATCGGCGCTGCGCAGGGATCGTGATGAGCACATGGCGGTGATGGCGGCGCTGGCCGAGCTGCATGTGCACGGGGTGCCGGTCGACTGGCAGGCGGTGCTGCCGGGCGGGCGCCGGGTCGATCTGCCGACCTACCCCTTCGAGCATCGGCGGTACTGGCCCGAGACATCCCGCCCCCGTATGGGGAATGTGGCGGCTGCGGGGCTCGCATCCACGGGGCATCCGCTGCTGGGGGCGGCGGTGGGCCTGGCCGACTCGGATGGGGTGTTGCTGACGGGTCGTCTGTCGCTCGCGTCGCATTCGTGGCTGGGCGATCACGTGGTGGCGGGTTCGGTGGTGGTGTCGGGCAGCGTGTTCGTGGAGCTGGTGGTGCGGGCGGCGGATCAGGTGGGCTGCGATGCGGTGGAGGAGCTCACCGTGGATGCGCCGCTGGTTCTCGGTGAGGGTGGCGCGGTGGCGGTGCAGGTGTGGGTCGGCGGGGCGCAGGAGTCGGGTCGCCGGACGGTGAGCGTGTACGCGCGCCCGGCCGAGGCCGATGATGGTCAGCCCTGGGTGCGGCACGCGACCGGTGTTATCAGCACGGGTGCTTCGCCTGCCGTGCCGTTCGATGTGGCGGTGTGGCCGCCGGCCGGGGCGTCCGTGATCGAGCTGGACGAGTTGTATGAGGAGCTGGCGGAGGAGGGCTTGGGGTATGGTCCGGCGTTCCAGGGGTTGCGGGCGGCTTGGCGGGGTTCTGATGGTGAGATCTTCGCTGAGGTGGGTCTGCCCGAGCAGGTCGGCGGGGCGGG
>NZ_JBEOZN010000301.1:0-2022 GCF_040298085.1 Streptosporangium sp. NPDC001681
TCTTGTTTTTTTTTTTTTGTTTTTGTTTTTTTTTTTTTTTTTTGGGGGGGGGGGGGGGGGGGCCGGGGGGCGGGGGGGGGGCTCCACCCCCCCCCCCAATCTACCTCTTTTTTCCCGGGGCCCCGCTTCTGTCGCCTTGATAACCCTTCCCTGTCGTTCTTAGACCTCACGAAATCGCCTTTCACAATCTCCATGATCACGGTAGGTTTTGAGGGATGGAGTACGAGCTGTGAAGCGATGACCTGGTGGCAGGGACTGCTCGGCTTCGCCTCGGGGTTGCTGATCGCGGTGGTGACCGCCCCGGTCGGGGTGTCGGGAGCGGTATTCCTGCTTCCGGTCCAGCTCAGCGTACTGAATGTGCCGAACCCGGCGGTGACACCCACCAACCTATTGTTCAATGTCGTGGCCACCCCCGGCGCGCTGCTGCGCTACCGCAAGCGCGGCCAGCTCGGCGGCCCGCTGACCCGCCTGCTGGTGCTCGGCACCCTGCCCGGCGTCATCATCGGCGCGCTCGTCCGGGTCTTCCTGTTGCCCGGCCCGCAGGTGTTCCGCCTCCTGGTCGCCTGCTTGCTCTTCCCGCTGGGCCTGTGGCTGTGCGTGCGTACGCTTCGCCCACTCCGCAGCCCCAGCCCGGCCGACGGTCCCTCCCCGCGTGCCGTCACCACGCTCGCGGTGGCCGTGGGGATCGTCGGCGGGATATACGGCATCGGCGGCGGATCGCTCCTGGGGCCGATCCTGGCCGGGCGCGGCCTGTCAATGGCCAGGGTCGCACCTGCTGCACTGGCCTCGACGTTCGTCACCTCGATCGCCGGCGCGCTCACCTACGCCGTCCTGGCGCTGACCACCCCCGGCGATATCGCACCGGTGTGGGCACTGGGCCTGCTGTGTGGTCTGGGCGGCTTGATCGGCGGCTACGTCGGCGCCCACCTCCAGCCTCGTCTGCCGGAGGCCGGTCTGCGGCTGCTGTTGGGAACCTTGGCCATCGCCCTGGCCGGCTTGTATGCCGCCCAGGCTCTGAGCTGAAGATAGGTGACCGGAACGGCGGCACACCCGTTCGGGAGACAGACAAGGCTGGCGAGGCGATCGCCTCTCATGCCGCTGCTCGGAGAGCAACGAAATGCGAGGTTCGTGTCGGCGCTAGTGCTGTGACCACATACGTTCACCGGGTTGGGTGATCACGCGGCGAGTGGGAGAGGGCGTCCGCCGAAGCGGATGCCCTTTTCGCTGCGGATCCGGGCGCGTTCTCGGCGCTGGGCGGCCAGGACGTCGGGGTGGCGGGCGCCTGCGTTGCGCCAGCACAGGTAGGCATGCAGGACCCGGGTTTGCACCATGTGGTTGGGGTGATCGGAATTGGTGATGGTGAACTGCCGCAACGGTCCGAAATGTGCCTCGATCGGGTTGGCCCAGGAGGCGTAGGTCGGGGTGAAGCACAACTCAACCTTGTGCCGCCTGGCCCAGGTGCGGATGCGCCAGTTCTTGTGCGCTGAGAGGTTGTCGAGGATGACGTGGATCGGGGCGCCGTCCGGGCGTGCGGCGCGGATCGACTTCAGCGCGGCCCAGGTGTGAGCGATGCCTTTGCGGCGCCGGTTGATCCCCCCACAAGGTGTCGTCACCGATGGAGTGGCAGCCGTGGAAGTAGGTGACTCCATGAGTGCGCCGGTAGGTGGCCGGCAGCCGGTCCGCTCGCCCTTGGCGGGCCCGGCCTGATCCGCCGGTGGGGCGGATGCCCAGCGGCCCGAACTCGTCAAAGGCGAAGACCCGGCCGGGGAAGTGCTCCAGGACGTGCTCGATCCGGTTCAGTTTGGCGTCGTAGTCGGGATCGTTGGACTCCTTCCAGGTCGTGGTGCGCTGGAAGGTGACGCCGCGGCGAGCCGGCAGGCAGCGCAGCGCCTCGCGGCCGATCCCGATCGTCCGGCCCGGTGCTTTGCGGAACCTGTCAATTTGATCAAGGCAGTTGAGCTGGGCTAATTCTGTGTCGGCTGTTCTGGTGTGTCCTTCTGCTCGTTCGTGTCATCGTTCTTG
>NZ_JBEOZN010000302.1:0-2002 GCF_040298085.1 Streptosporangium sp. NPDC001681
TTGGCCGGTGGTGTGACGGTGATGGCGTCGCCGGGTGCGTTCATCGATTTCAGTCAGCAGGGTGGGCTGGCTCCTGATGGGCGGTGCAAGGCGTTTGCCGAGGCGGCCGATGGCACGAGCTGGGCCGAGGGTATCGGGGTGGTGGTGCTGGAGCGGTTGTCGGACGCTCGGCGCAACGGCCACCCGATCCTTGCGGTGGTGCGGGGTTCGGCGGTGAACCAGGACGGCGCGTCGAACGGGTTGACGGCGCCGAATGGTCCGTCGCAGCAGCGGGTGATCCGTCAGGCGCTGGCCGGTGCGGGGTTGTCGCCGTCAGAGGTGGACGCGGTGGAGGCGCACGGCACCGGCACGACGTTGGGTGATCCGATCGAGGCGCAGGCGTTGCTGGCGACGTACGGTCAGGATCGGCCGGAGGATCGGCCGCTGCTGCTGGGGTCGATCAAGTCGAACATCGGTCATACGCAGGCGGCTGCCGGTGTGGCGGGTGTGATCAAGATGGTCATGGCGATGCGGCATGGGGTGTTGCCCAGGACGTTGCATGTGGATGCGCCGTCGTCGCATGTGGACTGGTCGGCTGGTGCTGTGGAGTTGCTGACCGAATCTCGGTCGTGGCCTCGGGTGGAGCGGCCGTGGCGGGCGGGGGTGTCGTCGTTCGGGATCAGCGGCACCAACGCCCACGTGATCATTGAACAAGGACCGGAAACGCCGGAACCCGAAGAGGCTTCGCAGGGCCAGGCACCTGCTGCGACTGCGGGTGTGGTGCCGGTGCTGGTGTCGGGCCGGTCGGTGGAGGCGTTGCGGGCGCAGGCCGAGCGGTTGGTGTCGTTCCTGGCGGGCGAGCCTGGGCTGGGGCTGGCCGACACGGCGTTCTCGCTGGCGACGACGCGGTCGGCGTTCGAGCATCGGGCGGTGGTGCTGGCCGGCGATCGTGATGGTGTGCTGGCCGGGCTGGGTGCGCTGGCCGAGGACCGTCCGGGCGCCGGTGTGGTGCGCGGGACGGCGGAGCCGGAGCCGCAGCTGGCGGTGTTGTTCACCGGTCAGGGCAGCCAGCGGGTGGGGATGGGCCGGGAGCTGTATGACCGGTTCCCGATGTTCGCGCAGGCGTTGGACGCGGTGCTGGAGCAGTTGGACGGGGAGTTGGCCGGGCGGCCGGGCGGCGAGTCGGCCAAGCGGGCGGGCTGTTCGGTGCGGGAGGTGCTGTTCGCCGAGCCGGGTTCGGCTGAGGCGGGGCTGCTGGATCAGACGGGGTGGGCGCAGCCGGCGTTGTTCGCGGTGGAGACGGCGCTGTTCCGGCTGGTGTCCTCGTGGGGGGTTCGGCCGGATGTGCTGGCGGGCCATTCGATCGGGGAGATCACCGCTGCCCATGTGGCCGGGGTGTTGTCCCTGAAGGATGCGTGTGTGCTGGTGGCGGGTCGGGCGCGGTTGATGCAGGCGTTGCCGTCGGGTGGGGCGATGGTGGCGGTGCAGGCCGCCGAGGAGGAGGTCGCCGCTCTGCTGGCGGGGCGTGAGGATGAGGTGTCGGTCGCGGCGGTGAACGGCCCGGCCTCGGTGGTGATCTCCGGGGTGGAGGAGGCGGTGCTGGAGGTGGCCGCCGCCCTGGAAGGTCAGGGGGTTCGGACCAAGCGGTTGCGGGTGTCGCATGCGTTCCACTCGCCGTTGATGGAGCCGATGCTGGAGGACTTCCGTGCCCTGGCGGGCGGGTTGACCTACAGCGCGCCGCGTATTCCGGTGGTGTCGAACGTGACCGGCCAGGTGGCCATGGCGGAGCGGTTGTGCTCGCCGGATTACTGGGTGGAGCAGGTGCGCGGCGCGGTCCGGTTCGCCGACGGGGTGCGCGCGCTGCACGGCCAGGGGGTACGGGCGTATCTGGAGCTCGGCCCCGACGGGGTGCTGACCGCCATGGCCGACGACACCCTCACCGCGCTCGCCGACTCGGACTCGCGGGGTTCGGACGCTCGTTCACTTGGGACGGATGCGTACGTGGATCCAGCCGCGGTGCTGG
>NZ_JBEOZN010000303.1:0-1991 GCF_040298085.1 Streptosporangium sp. NPDC001681
CTCCGCCCGGGACCACACGTCCCGGGCGGAGGGATCCGCGGTTTTGGGGAACGTCTCCGCGGGGCCGACGGAGACGGCCGAGGAGGGGGTGCGCTCACGCACGTCCTCGCTGCGGATCGCCATCACGGCGGGCGGGCTGCCCAGGTCACCGTACCTGGCGGCGACGGCGGCGGTGATCGCCCGGCAGGCGTCGGCGACCGTCTCCTTCGAGGAGCCCGGCGGGTGACCGGCCGACAGATGACCCAGCAGCGCCGCGAACCGCAGCTCCTCGGCCGCCGCGCGGGGAATCCCGTCGTCGGACGGCGGCAGAGGCCGGTCCAGCCAGAACACCCCGCCGCGCAGGAACGCGGGATAGGTCACCTCGTCCCGCTGGAGCGTGCGCACCGAGTCGACCAGTAACCGCCCGAACTCCGTCAGGTCGGTATCCGGTGGCAGGTCGGTCGTGACCAGCAGCGAAACCCTCAGTGCGTTCACCATGAGCGGTTATCCCTCCTTGAGGTGGCTCATAGTAGGGGGCGCCACCGACAGTTACCGCGAGGCTGGTGAATCGTGGCGAGATCGGGGGCCGTCGGTGCCGGTGGGATCACCCGGGATCACCGCCCGCGATTCCGCGCCGACGGTCAGAGCGGCCTGGGGGCGGGCAGGGTGATCCTGTCGACGGCCTCGCGGCGGCGTCGTTCGGGGCGGCGGTCGTAGCGGGCCGTGGTGGCGGGGGAGGAGTGGCCGACGAGGGCCTGCGCGGTGGCCAGGTCCACCCCGGCGTCGAGCAGCTCGCCGATGAAGGTGCGCCTGAAGTCGTGCGGGGTGCGTGCCCCGGCCCCGGCCTCGGCCAGGCGTCTGGCCAGGATGTCGGCGACCGCCTGTCCCGTCATGGGCGCGGGCCCGCCGTCCCTGGTCCGCAGCCGGCCGAGCTTGCTGACGGGGCAGAACAGGGCCCCCGCGGAGCGGCCCCGTACGGCCAGCCAGCGTTCCATCCTGGCCATGGCCTCGGTGGTGAGGTAGACCATCCGCTCCTTGTCACGCTTGCCGCGCACCCGCAGCGAGCGGGAGCCGGGGTCGTAGTCGCCCAGTGCGAGCCCGGCGATCTCGGCGCGGCGGCAGCCGGTGGAGTAGAGCGCCGCCAGCAAGGCGGCGTCGCGGACCCCCGCGGGGGAGTCGTCGCGGTCGCAGGCGGCCAGCGCGGCGCCCACCACCTCAGGCGGGACGTGCTGGCCCGTCGGCAGGCGGGTGTGCTCGACCGTCGGCAGGTCGGCGGCGCGCTGGTACTCCTCGGCGGTCATCAGGCCGAGCCGCCAGGCCTCGCGCAGCACCCTGCGCAGCGCGACCAGGTGCTTGTTGACGTACGAGGGGGACCAGCCGCGCTCGGTCATCAGGGCGCGGATGCGCACCGTGTGCTCATAGCGCAGCAGGTGCCAGGGCCGGCCCGCGCCGCTGGAGACCTCGTCGCCGGAGACGAGCGCCGCGAGCCTGTCGAGACAGCCGCGCATGGTGCGGCGGGACTCGGCGCTGGTCAGGGAGTCGAGATACACCCGGTAGGGGTCTCGCGCGGGCTCGATGGAGGGGCCGGGCGAGGCGGGGACGGCTGGCACGCTCACCATGCCGACCCTACCGGGGGTCATGAATCCGCGCTGTGCAGGCGCGGGCGCGAGATTCCATCCTTGCCGGAGAGGAGGAAGGATCGCAGTATGACGGACGGACGAGTCAACGACCCCCTCCTGAAGGAGAGGGCTTGAGGCGCAGCGATGCGCTTCACAAGCCCCGCGTTGACCAGCCCTAGTCATCAGCTCAAGGAGGTGCGTTTTGATGGCCACGTTGAACACGAGATCGCAGACCCACCGGCGGGTGCTTCCTCAGCCTGCCGCTCTGGAATCCGTGGGAGCAGACACGCCCGGGGGCGGGCACGAAACGGCTCACGGACACCGCCTCACGGCGGTACCTGGTGTTCGACCTGGGCGAGGGGAGATCGAGCGGACCGGCACCCGGTCTGCTCG
>NZ_JBEOZN010000304.1:0-1972 GCF_040298085.1 Streptosporangium sp. NPDC001681
GCTGGTGTCGGGCCGTACGGCTGGGGCGTTGCGGGTACAGGCCGGGCGGCTGGCCGCGCACGTGGAGGGCCACGATGAGCCGGCCTTGGCCGATGTGGCGTTCTCGCTGGCCACGATGCGGTCGGCGTTCGAGCGTCGTGCGGTGGTGGTGGGTGCTGAGCGTGCGGAGTTGGTGCGGGGTCTGGTCGCGGTGGCCGAGGGTGCGCCGGCCGCCGGTGTGGTGACCGGTTCGGCGCGGGGGACGGCCAAGGTCGCGTTCCTGTTCACCGGCCAGGGCAGTCAGCGGGCGGGGATGGGCCGGGAGCTGTATGACCGGTTTCCGGTGTTCGCGCAGGCGTTGGACGAGGTGATCGCCGAGCTTGACCCGCTGCTGGAGGGGTTCGACCAGGAGCCGGATGGCGCGTCGGTTGAGCGGGCAGGTCGTTACCGGGGCTGTTCGCTGCGGGAGGTGATCTTCGCCGAGCCGGGCAGCGAGTTGGCGGGGTTGCTGGATCGGACGGGGTGGGCGCAGCCGGCTCTGTTCGCGGTGGAGACGGCGCTGTTCCGGCTGGTGTCCTCGTGGGGGGTGCGGCCGGATGTGCTGGCGGGGCACTCGATCGGGGAGATCGCGGCGGCGTATGTGGCCGGGGTGTTGTCGCTGAGCGATGCGTGCGTGTTGGTGGCGGCCCGGGCGTGGTTGATGCAGGAGCTCCCGGCGGGTGGGGCGATGGTGTCGGTGCGGGCTTCCGAGGAGGAGGTCGCCGCTCTGCTGGCCGGGCGTGAGGACGAGGTGTCGGTCGCGGCGGTGAACGGCCCGGCCTCGGTGGTGATCTCCGGGGTTGAGGAGGCGGTCCTCGGTATCGCGGCCGTGCTGGAGGAGCGCGGGGTGCGGACGCGGCGGTTGCGGGTGTCGCACGGGTTCCATTCGCCGTTGATGGATCCGATGCTGGAGGACTTCCACGCGATCGCCGGGACGCTCACCTACAACTCGCCGCGCATCCCGGTGGTGTCCACCCTGACCGGGGAAGCAGCCACGGCGGAGCAGTTGTGCTCGCCGGGCTACTGGGTCGACCAGGTGCGGGGCGCGGTCCGCTTCGCCGACGGCGTCCGTGCGTTGCACGGTCTGGGCGTGCGGGCGTATCTGGAGCTGGGCCCCGACGGGGTGCTCACAGCGATGGCTCAGGACACCCTCGCCGCGGAGAACGAAGCCGATGCGGGCTCTGACCCGGGGGCGGACGCGGTGCTGGTGCCGGCACTGCGCGGGGGCCAGGACGAGCAGAAGACGATCATGATGGCGCTGGCCGGATTGCACGTGCATGGGGTGCCGGTGAGCTGGCCGGCCATGTTCCCCGGTGCCCGCCGGGTGGAACTGCCCACCTACGCCTTCCAGAAGGAGCGGTTCTGGCCGACCGGCAGGCGGGGCGGGGACGCGCGAGGCCTGGGGCTTGAGACGGTGTTGCACCCGTTGCTTGGGGCGGTGGTGGTGTCGCCGGAGTCCGGTGGGGTGGTCTTGACCGGGCGGTTGTCGGTGTCGGAGCAGCCGTGGATGGGTGATTACGAGTTTCTGGGGCGGGTGTTGCTGCCCGGGGCGGGGTTTGTGGAGCTGGTGGTCCGTGCGGGTGACGAGGTCGGTTGCGCGGTGGTGGAGGAGCTGGCGTTGCAGGCGCCGCTGGTGCTGCCCGAGTCCGGTGGGGTGCGGGTCCAGGTGGTCGTCGACGGCCCCGGTGACGGCCCCGGTGCGGCGGGCAGGCGCGCGGTCCGGGTGTACTCCCGAGCCGATGGGCGAGCGGGCGGTGAGTGGACGCTGCACGCTCAGGGAGTGCTGGCGGAGCGGGCGGCCGAACCGGGGTTCGATCTGGTGCAGTGGCCGCCGGCGGGGGCGGCCGAGGTGGAGGTGGCGGGAGCGTACGAGCGGCTGGCCGAGATCGGCTATGGCTACGGGCCGGCGTTTCAGGCGTTGCGGGCGGCGTGGCGGCGGGGACAGGAGTTGTTC
>NZ_JBEOZN010000305.1:0-1959 GCF_040298085.1 Streptosporangium sp. NPDC001681
TACCCGTCGACGGGAGACGGGGCAGCGGAGGAGTTGCGGGGGATCGTGGTCAACGGGACCACGGGCAGCGTGACCTCCGGCCGGGTGTCGTACACCCTCGGCTTGGAGGGGCCGGCGGTGACGGTGGACACCGCGTGCTCGTCGTCGCTGGTGGCGCTGCATCTGGCGGCGCAGGCGCTGCGCTCGGGCGAGTGCTCGCTGGCGCTGGCCGGTGGGGTGACGGTGATGTCCACCCCGAACACCTTCATCGACTTCTCCCGCCAGGGCGGTCTGAGCTCTGACGGGCGGTGCAAGGCGTTCTCCGAGTCGGCCGATGGGGTGGGCTGGTCGGAGGGTGTGGGTGTGCTGGTGCTGGAGCGGCTGTCGGACGCTCGGCGCAACGGCCATCAGGTGCTGGCGGTGGTGCGGGGTTCGGCGGTGAACCAGGATGGTGCGTCCAACGGGTTGACGGCGCCGAACGGTCCGTCGCAGCAGCGGGTGATCCGGCAGGCGCTGGCCGGGGCGGGTCTGTCGGCGTCGGATGTGGACGTGGTGGAGGGGCACGGGACCGGGACGACGCTGGGTGACCCGATCGAGGCGCAGGCCCTGCTGGCGACGTATGGGCAGGATCGGCCGGAGGATCGGCCGGTGCTGCTGGGGTCGATCAAGTCGAACATCGGTCACACCCAGGCCGCGGCGGGTGTGGCCGGTGTGATCAAGATGGTCATGGCGATGCGCGAGGGGGTGGTGCCGCAGTCGTTGCACGTGGATGCGCCGTCCTCGCATGTGGACTGGTCCTCGGGTGCGGTGGAGCTGCTGACCGAGCCGGTGGAGTGGCCGGAGACGAGTCGTCCGCGCCGGGCTGCGGTGTCGTCGTTCGGGATCAGCGGCACCAACGCGCATGTGATCTTGGAGCAGCCTCTGGTACCGGTGGAGGCCGGGGTCGGTGAGGCTGATGGCGGGTCTGGTGGTGGCGCGATTTCGTGGGTGGTGTCGGGGCGGAGTGAGGTGGCGTTGCGGGCGCAGGCGGCCCGGTTGCTGTCGCATGTGGAGGGTTCGCCTGGTCTGGGGTTGGCCGAGGTGGGGGTGTCGCTGGCGACGGCTCGGTCGGCCTTTGAGTATCGGGCGGTGGTGGTGGGTGCTGAGCGTGCGGAGTTGGTGCGGGGCCTGGCGGCGGTGGCCGAGGGGGTGTCGGCCGCCGGTGTGGTGACCGGTTCGGTGCGGGGCGCGGCCAAGGTCGCGTTCCTGTTCACCGGTCAGGGGAGCCAGCGGGTGGGGATGGGCCGGGAGTTGTATGACCGGTTCGCGGTGTTCGCGGGCGCGTTGGATGAGGTGATCGCGGAGCTGGACCCGTTGCTGGGCGGGTCGCTGCGGGAGGTGTTGTTCGCCGAGCCGGGCAGCGAGTTGGCGGGGTTGCTGGATCGGACGGGGTGGGCGCAGCCGGCGTTGTTCGCGGTGGAGACGGCGCTGTTCCGGCTGGTGTCCTCGTGGGGTGTCAAGCCGGGTGTGCTGGCCGGTCATTCGATCGGGGAGATCACCGCGGCGCATGTGGCCGGGGTGCTGTCCCTGAAGGACGCGTGTGTGCTGGTGGCGGCGCGGGCGCGGTTGATGCAGGCGCTCCCCGCCGGTGGGGCGATGGTGTCGGTGCGGGCGTCTGAGGAGGAGGTCGCCGCTCTGCTGGCCGGGCGTGAGGACCAGGTGTCGGTGGCGGCGGTGAACGGTCCGGCCTCGGTGGTGATCGCCGGGGTGGAGGAGGCGGTGCTGGAGGTCGTCGCCGCTCTGCAGGAGAGGGAGGTCCGGACCAAGCGGTTGCGGGTGTCGCACGCGTTCCATTCGCCGTTGATGGACCCGATGCTGGAGGACTTCCGTGCCCTGGCCCGGACGCTGTCCTACGGCCCGCCGCAGATTCCGGTGGTGTCCACGGTGACCGGGCAGGCGGCCACCGACGAGCAGTTGTGCTCGCCGGATTACTGGGTGGAG
>NZ_JBEOZN010000306.1:0-1958 GCF_040298085.1 Streptosporangium sp. NPDC001681
TTTGGCATAAGGAAGGGCTTCCGGGTTCGTATGGATTGCGACATCTACCCCGTGAACCAGAAAGCCCTTCATGCTCCACCGTAACGCCCCACTGTCCGAGCTCGGACGGCTGCGCCTGGCCCGCTGTGTCGTCGAGGATGGCTGGCCGCTGCGCCGTGCCGCCGAGCGCTTCCAGGTCGCCCCCACCACCGCCAAACGCTGGGCCGACCGCTACCGCGCGCACGGCCCGGCCGGCATGCACGACCGGCCCAGCCGCCCGCACCACAGCCCCCGACGCACCCCCACCCGCACCGAACGACGCATCATCAAAGTCCGTTTCCTACGCCGGTGGGGACCGCGCCACCGGCCGAGCGATCCGCCGCTACGAACACCCCGCCCCCGGCGACCTGATCCACGTCGACATCAAGAAGCTCGGCAACATCCCCGACGGCGGCGGACACCGCGCGCACGGCCGGGCCATCGGCGGACGCCACAGCGCCGCTCACCGCGACCCCACCCGCCGCGGACCACACCCGGCCGCGCCAACCTCGGCTACGGCTACCTGCACAACGCTGTCGACGACCACTCCCGCCTGGCCTACACCGAGATCATGCCCGACGAGAGCAAAAACAGCGAGAAGTGACGCGAGACGCCAGCAAGCGTAATCCCTGTTCATCCCCATGATCGAGATGTTTTCGCAGGTGGCCTGATCATGCCTCGGAGATCACCCAGATCTACGAGGGCAGGGCACACTCAGGGCACATGGGCACGAGAAACAGCGCGAAACGATGAGAACCAGTGAATGCCAAAAGCCCAGCTCAGAACGCCTTCTAGGAGATCGCCGCAGGTCAGTCGTCACGGCGGATCAGATCTCGATATTCTGAGCCGCCAGGCCTCTGAATTACGGTGATTTCGCTGCCCGGAACCTTCGAAGCACCCCACCGGAAAACGCAGGGCACATCACATGACTGTTCGGACGCCCTCTAGTTCGTTATGTGGACGACCGGCGATGAGGCCGCGCGGCTCTCGGACCGGTTCGACGGCTCACACGTCGTCAGGGCCGAAGGGTGGGAAATAAGGCTCGCTGAGGCGGGTGACCCGAAGGCCGAGGGTCCGCGCGGCAGCGATATCGACGTCGACCTCCGCGTGCAGAACGAGCTCGGCGAGGTGATCGAGGGGTGGCAACGACCCGAAGTCGCCATGCGCCAGAGCGAGAGATCTCAGGCCCACGATGTCCTGCAGGCCCGACAAGTCCTCCACATCTACATTCGACAAGATGAGTCGGCGAACGCGGGTTCCGCTCAACTGCCTCACATCCACCCCGGCGGGGCCGCCCAACTGGAGCAGCTGCCACGACCGGCCCGTCAAAGGTCCCAGATCCATGCCGTTCTCGTCCCACAGCAGCGCCTGCGTCACGGCCGGCAGCGACCTGACGGGCTCGAACGTCCCCACCCACTCGAAGTCGGTGGTGAGGCGGCGTCGACGCAGGATCGGACCCGCGGGCGGGGGCGTGAGGGTGTCGGAGCCGCACAACACCCGCCGCCACACCGGTGAGAGATTGATCCAGAACTCTTCCCAGACGTCGTCCGTGACGAACGCGCTCTCGCTGTCGGTCATCAGTGCCTTCCTTGTCCCACCACATCATCGGACGGTGCCGGCTTACCCCTGGGCTTCCCCCTCGTACCGTGGAGACCTGGCCTATGAAGGGGTCAGGCGTGAGAGACCAGACGCAGGTGGATTGGCTCATCGTGACAGGCGTCATCCGCAGTATCCAGTGCGAGTAGTACGAACGGGGAGGCATCCTGGACTATGGTGGCTCGCCCGCGATGGGGGAGGCTTTCACTACGGGGATGCTGCTGGCGGTTCCGGTTCTGGCCGTGCAGATGTGGCTGATCGGCTTCGGAATCCGACGACTTCGGAGCGGGCCAGGCTCGCCCGTCGGAGAAAGACGTTCGCGGCATGGAAGCCGCAGGCGTGGC
>NZ_JBEOZN010000307.1:0-1916 GCF_040298085.1 Streptosporangium sp. NPDC001681
TCGACGAACTGCCACTGCTGCTGGTTGCCGTTGTTGCGGGTCCACTGGGTGATGCGGGCGCCGTCGTTGGTGGCCAGGTTGTAGACGTCCAGGGCCTTGCCGCTGTTGCGGTTGACCAGGACGTACCAGGCGCCGGTGTCGACCGTCGCCGCGTTCGCGGATTGGACGGCCACGAAGAGGCTCATCAGCAATGTGGCCGCCGCCGCGATGACGGCCAGGGGTCTTGTTCTCATGATGTACTCCGATTTCATCCGATGCGGAGCGATTGGGTGGGTTGGGGCGGTTCTTATGGGGTTGTGAGGTCGAAGCGGCGTACGGTCACCGCGCCGCCGAGGGACTGGGTGGCGTAGTTGAAGATCCCGAAGCGGTAGCCCATGAAGAACTGCCAGGCGTTGTTCAAGGTGAAGGCCGGTCCGAACGAGGTGAAGTTGGTCCCGTCGGTGCTGTAGGAGAACCGCGCCTGGCGGCCCGAGCCGGGCTGGATGTCGGCATTGACGCGCAGCCAGATCCGGCCGCCGGAGATGTTGGCACTCGCGGCCTCGGTGCCGGTTCCGGTGGTCTGCCAACTGCTGTTCATGGTCAGGCCGTTGGTCATCACGACGCGGGTCGTCCCGCTGTCGCGCTTGAGGCCGATCCAGGCCGACTGGTCGCGGAGCATGGCCAGCCCGGCGCGATCGCCGTTGGCCATCTGCGAGTGGTCGAGCTCGATCGTCGCCGTCGACGACGGGCCCTGGATGCGGTGGGTCAGGGTGTTGCGGGCGTTGTACAGGTCGCCTGTGACGGTCGCGGTCTGCAGCCGCAGCCCGTTGCCCGCCGACCACTTGGTGTTGTCGGGGTTGTGGTTCCACTCCCACCGGTGGCCGAGTGTGCTCGACGTGAACGTGTCCGAGCCGATCATCGACCGCACGGTCTTCGAGGTCTGGATGTTCGGCCGCGGGTACGTGCTGCTCCAGCCGCCGTTGACCGTCTGGACGGTCGGCCAGCCGTCGCTGGTCCAGGTGATCGGCGCCAGCGCCGGTACCCGGCCGCCGGGATAGGCGTCGACGAACGACATGTAGTACCAGGCGCCGTTCTGGGTCTGCACGAGGCCGCCCTGGTGGGGCACGCCGCCGCCGGAGATCGGGCCCGGCATGTTCAGCAGGACCTGGCGCATCTCGTACGGGCCGAACGGGCTGGTGGAGCGCAGGACGTACTGGCCGTTCGCGGGCCGGGTCAGCCAGATGTAGTAGTAGCCGTTCCGCTTGTAGAAGCGGGCGCCCTCCAGGGTGCCGACGCTGGAGGGGGTCTGGAACACCTGCTGGGCGCGCACCTGGCTGAGCCCGTCGGCCGAGAGCTGGGCGACGCTGATCGTGCCGTTGCCGTAGGCGACGTACATCGTGTCGTTGTCGTCGACGAGCAGGCCGGCGTCGTAGTAGCAGTTGTTGATCTGGGAGCGCTTGGTCCAGGTGTCGTCCACCGCCGAGGCGGTGTAGACGTAGGTGCGGTTGAACTCGACGCAGCCCATCCAGTAGTACGTGCTGTTGCTCGGCCGGTAGTTGAGGGTCGATGCCCAGATGCCCTTCACGTACGCCCGGCCGCCGTTGAGGTCGTAGGCGTTCGAGTTGAAGTCGAGCCGGGGGACCGAGTGGCCGGCGTACTCCCAGTCGACCAAGTTGTAGGAGCGCAGGATCGGCGCGCCCGGAGAGTAGTGCATCGTCGAGGCCGAGTAGTAGTAGGCGTCGCCGACTCGGATGATGTCGCCGTCGGCGAAGTCCTGCCACACGACCGGATTGGTGTAGTTGCCCCCCGTGGTCGGCGTTGGCGTGGGGGTCGGGTTCGGTTCGCTGCCGACCTGGACGAGTTGCCACTGCTGGTTGTTGCCGCCCCAGTCGTCGTACTGGACGATGTTGGCGCCGTCGGCGGTGGAGGCGCCCTGT
>NZ_JBEOZN010000308.1:0-1866 GCF_040298085.1 Streptosporangium sp. NPDC001681
GCGCGGGAGCGTCGTGAAGCACTGCGGCTTCGGGCGGCGGACATGTTCTCCGGAGGAATCAAACAGCCACGGGTGGCCCAGCTGCTGGGCGTGACAAGCAAGTCCGCCGCTCTCGATGCCGGGGAGGCGTGGCCGACGTCCAGAAGCTGCTCGGCCACGCCTCCCCGGCCACCACCTAGCGCTACGACCGCGGACGCCGCAAGCTCGACTCCCACGCCACGTACCGGATGGCCTCCATCCTCGATGGGGGTACCTGATCCCGTCAGGGCCAGTTGGTGCGGTCGGCTAGGAGCTGTTTGGGGTGCCGGGATCGGGGAGACGACAGTGCATCGCTGGCGCCAGCTCGGCGAAGACGACGACGCACCACCCCGGTACCGGGAGTTTCGGGAGGCCCTCACACGTGCGTGCGCGAAGGCCTGCGCCATCTTGGTCAACGCCGCGATGGCCGATGCCGTCGGTGGCATCGAGACCCGGCGCGTCCTGCGAGCCGACGGCACCCTGATCGTGCAGACCACCCCGCCCAACGGCCGCCTGGCCCTGGAGATGCTCGCCCGAATGTCACTGGACTGGCGGCCGGTCAAGGCGATGGCCGTGTCATGCAGCGGGCCGCAGGCCGGTCAGCAGAAGGTGATGCAGGCACCTGCAAGTCAATCCCAAGCATGATCTTCTACACCTACGAGTGTGAATACGACCCCTCCGCGGCAGCGCCGATCACTATCTCGCCGCACCCTGCTCCTGGGCGGGCTCGGCGCCCTGGCCGCCATCGGCGTACCAACCACGATCGCTCTCACCCGCACCTCCAGCCCCACACCGAGCGCCACCAAACCCGCACCGAGCGCCACCCTCACCGGCCACGCCGACGGCATCGAGTCGGTGGCCTTCAGCCCGGACGGCAAAACCCTCGCCACCGGCAGCATCGACGGCACGATGCGGTTGTGGGACGTGGCCGGCCGCAACACCGTTGCCACCCTGACCGACCACACCGACTGGGTCTCCTCGGTGGCCTTCAGCCCGGACGGCAAAACCCTCGCCACCGGCAGCTTCGACGACACGGTGCGGTTGTGGGACGTGGCCGGCCGCCAAAGCCTTGCCACCCTGACCGACCACACCAACCGTGTCTTCTCGGTGGCCTTCAGCCCGGACGGCAAAACCCTCGCCACCGGCAGCCGCGACAACAGCGTGCGGTTGTGGGACGTGGCCGGCCGCCAAAGCCTTGCCATCCTGACCGGCCACACCGACTGGGTCTCCTCGGTGGCCTTCAGCCCGGACGGCAAAACCCTCGCCACCGGCAGCTTCGACGACACGGTGCGGTTGTGGGACGTGGCCAGCCGCAACACCGTTGCCATCCTGACCGGCCACACCGACTGGGTCTCCTCGGTGGCCTTCAGCCCGGACGGCAAAACCCTCGCCACCGGCAGCGCCGACACCAGCGTGAAGTTGTGGGACGTGGCCAGCCGCAACACCGTTGCCACCCTCACCGGCCACACCGACGGCGTCACCTCGGTGGCCTTCAGCCCGGACGGCAAAACCCTCGCCGCCGGCGGCTTCGATGGCACGGTGCGGTTGTGGGGCGTAGCCGGCCGCAACACCGTTGCCACCCTGACCGGCCACACCGACCGTGTCTTCTCGGTGGCCTTCAGCCCGGACGGCGAAACCCTCGCCACCGGCAGCGCCGACAACAGCGTGAAGTTGTGGCCGACTCGCTGACCCAGTACTGATGAAGAAAGTTGGGCGTCACGGGTTGCTCGGGGGGCTTGTCTGCACTGTTTGGCCAGGTGACAGCCTGGAGGTATGAGGTACTCGGACAGCAGCGGGGGATTGTCCGGCACGGCGCGGGAGCGTCGTGAAGCACTGCGGCTTCGGGCG
>NZ_JBEOZN010000309.1:0-1711 GCF_040298085.1 Streptosporangium sp. NPDC001681
GCCGCCCGGCCTGCGCCCGCAACGCCTCCGCCGTACGACCCGACACCACCACCGAAACCACCGGCGGCTCCACGGCGGCATCCGGCATCCGGTCCCCTGTGCGAACCCTGGCCTCAGGCTCCGGGAGCTCCGGTCCCTGTTCGACGATCACGTGCGCGTTGGTGCCGCTGATCCCGAACGACGACACACCCGCCCGGCGCGGACGGTCGGTCTCCGGCCACACCGTCGGCTCGGTCAGCAACTCCACCGCCCCAGAGGCCCAGTCCACATGTGACGAGGGTGCGTCCACATGCAACGTCCTGGGCAGCACCCCGTGCCGCATCGCGAGCACCATCTTGATCACACCTGCCACACCGGCGGCGGCCTGGGTGTGACCGAGGTTCGACTTGATCGAGCCAAGCAGCAGCGGCCGGTCGGCGTCCCGGTCCTGGCCGTAGGTCGCCAGCAGGGCCTGGGCCTCGATCGGGTCACCCAGCGTCGTCCCGGTGCCGTGCGCCTCCACCGCGTCCACCTCTGACGGCGACAACCCCGCGCCGGCCAGCGCCTGGCGGATCACCCGCTGCTGCGACGGACCGTTCGGCGCGGTCAACCCGTTGGACGCGCCGTCCTGGTTGATCGCCGAGCCGCGCAGCACCGCCAGCACCTGGTGGCCGTTGCGGCGCGCGTCCGACAGCCGCTCCAGCACCAGCATGCCCACACCCTCGGCCCACCCCGCACCGTCGGCGCTGTCGGCGAACGCCTTGCACCGTCCATCGGCGGCCAGCCCACCCTGGGCGCTGAAGTCGATGAACGAGTTCGGCGTGGCCATCACGGTCACACCACCGGCCAGCGCCAGCGAGCACTCATCACCGCGCAGGGCCTGTGCGGCCAAGTGCAGTGCCACCAGCGAGGAGGAGCACGCGGTGTCCACGGTCACCGCCGGCCCTTCCAGGCCGAGGGTGTAGGACAGCCGGCCGGTCGCGACACTACCGGCGCTACCGGTACCGGAGAAGCTCATCACCTCCGGTGGAAACTCCACACCGGTCGCGTAATCGTGGTACATGACCCCGGCGAACACGCCGGTACGGCTACCGCGCAGCGAGACCGGATCGATCCCGGCCCGCTCGACCGCCTCCCAGGACGCCTCAAGCAACAGTCGCTGCTGCGGGTCCATCGCCAGCGCCTCGCGGGGCGAGATGCCGAAGAACCCGGGGTCGAACTCCCCCGCGTCGTGCAGGAACCCGCCCTCACGCACGTAACTGGTTCCACGGCTCTCCCGATCCGGGTTGTACAACGCTCCGAGATCCCAGCCGCGCGATGTCGGGAACCCGGTGATCGCGTCGGTCTCCTCGATCACCAGACGCCACAGATCCTCCGGAGAGGCCACCCCACCCGGATAACGGCACGCCATCCCCACGATCACGACCGGATCATCGGCCACCGAACGCACCACCGGCGACAGCACACCCGCATCGGCCCGCTCACCCAGCAACTCACCCAGCAGGAAATCCGCCAGACCAACCGGAGTCGGATAGTCGAACACCAACGTCGCCGGCAACCGCAACCCCGTCGCCGCGTTCAGCCGGTTACGCAACTCCACCGCGGTAAGACTGTCGAAGCCCAGCTCACGGAACTCCCGCCGCACCTCCACCAACTCCGGCGAAGCATGCCCCAGCACCACCGCCACCTGCGCCCGCACCAACTCCACCACCGACCGCACCCGATCGGCCTC
>NZ_JBEOZN010000311.1:0-1648 GCF_040298085.1 Streptosporangium sp. NPDC001681
GACTGGTCGGCTGGGGCGGTTGAGTTGCTGAGTGAGGCGCGGGTTTGGCCGGAGACGGGTGGGCCGCGTCGGGCGGGGGTGTCGGCGTTCGGGGTCAGTGGCACGAATGCTCACGTGATCATCGAGCAGGCTCCGGATGATCCCGCCTCGGCCGTCCCCGTCCTGGCCGGCTCGTCGGGAGTCGAGGTGGCCGCGACTGGTGTGACCGTTGTCGGGTCGAGTGGGGGAGTGGTTCCGGCCGGCTTGCGGGAAGGTGAGTCCGCCCCTGGCCGGGGGGCTCAGGACGCGGTGTTGGCTGGGGCCGGTGGGGTGGTGCCGTGGGTGGTGTCGGGGCGGTCGGTGGCGGGGTTGCGGGGGCAGGCGGCGCGGCTGATCGGGCTTGTGGAGGCGGAGGGGGATCTCGAGTCGGGGGATGTGGGCTATTCGCTTGCCCGTCGTCGGGCGGTGTTGGAGGAGCGGGCGGTGGTGGTGGCCGCCGGTCGGGAGGAGTTGCTTTCGGGGTTGGGGTCGTTGGTGGCGGGGGAGTCGTCGGCGGGGGTGGTTCAGGGCCGGGCAGGGGGTGGGCTGGCGTATCTGTTCACTGGTCAGGGCAGTCAGCGTGCGGGGATGGGCCGGGAGTTGTATGGGCGGTTCCCGGTGTTCGCGGCGGCTTTCGATGAGGCGGTCGCTGAGTTGGATCGTCATCTGGGCGGGGTGTCGGTGCGGGAGGCGGTGTTCGGTGCGGCGGGGGTGCTGGATCGGACGGTGTTCACCCAGTCGGGTCTGTTCGCGTTGCAGGTGGCGTTGTTTCGGTTGTTGGAGTCGTGGGGGGTGGCTCCCGACTTTGTGGTGGGGCATTCGATTGGGGAGTTGTCGGCTGCTCATGTGGCGGGGGTGTGGTCGCTGGCCGATGCGGCCAGGGTGGTGGCGGCGCGGGGCCGGTTGATGCAGGCGTTGCCTGCTGGTGGGGCGATGGCCGCGATCGAGGCGACCGAGCGTGAGGTGCTCGACGCTCTGGCAGGGCTGGACAGGGCGAATATCCCGGATGTTTCGGGGGCGGCTGGTGGGGCGGTGGCCGCGATCGAGGCCACTGAGCGTGAGGTGCTCGACGCTCTGGCAGGGCTGGACAGGGCGAATATCCCGGATGTTTCGGGGGCGGCCGGTGGGGCGGTGGCCGCGATCGAGGGGCTGGGTGCTCCGGCGGAGCCGGGCGAGGTGCGGACGGACACTTCGAGCGGCTTCGGGGTGGGGGCCACGGTCGCCGGCGGCCCGTTGGTGGTCTCTGGAGATGAGGACCTTCCGGGCGACTCCCATCGGACCTGGTCGGGCGGGGTGGGGATCGCGGCCGTCAACGGGCCCTCCTCGGTGGTGGTCTCTGGGGATGAGGATCTGGTGTCGGCCGTGGTGGCCGACTTCACCGGGCGGGGACGGCGGAGCAGGCGGCTGACGGTCAGTCATGCGTTCCACTCCTCCCGGATGGAGCCGATGCTGGCCGACTTCCGGCGGGTGCTGGAGACGGTGAGGTTCGCCGAGCCGCGGATCGCGCTGGTGTCGACGTTGACCGGGCGGGCGGCGACCGGTGGTGAGCTGGGTGATCCGGGCTACTGGGTGCGGCAGGTAAGAGAGCCGGTCCGGTTCGCCGACGCGGTGACCGCCCTCGATGCGGCGG
>NZ_JBEOZN010000312.1:0-1647 GCF_040298085.1 Streptosporangium sp. NPDC001681
GCCACGTAGAGCGGGCAGGGGTCGGCCTCCGGCGGGGTGCACTTGACCAGGAAGTCGGTGTTCCCCTGCATGATCATCCTGTCGGCGATGGGATCCTTCACGGTGCCGAGAGAGGCCCGCTCCACCCCGTGGTTGATCAGTGCCCAGGCGTCCTTGGCGTAGTACGTCTCGTCGAACATGACCGCGTTCGGCCGCCCGAGGCCGACGAAGCGCAGGATCCCCCCGAAGGCCGCGACCAGCAACGGCCCCAGCCAGCCCCAGGCGGCATTTCCCGACATGGGCGGCAAGAGACGATCCCGTGTTGATCCCATTCAGGGAATTATGGTGAAAAGTCAGCCTCGATGGACAGCTTGGTAAAGATCCCGTTTGGGGATTCCCGCCGCCTTCGCCACATCCACGATCGCCTGCTTCCTCGGCACCCCCGTCTCCTCACGGCGCGCGACCTCGTCCACCAGGTCCTCGATCACCGGCGGCAGGGCCTGCCCGGCGTACCCGGCGACCACGATGGTGATCTCCCCCTTGACGCCCCCGGCCGCCCACTCGGCCAGCTCGCCGAGACCACCCCGCCGCACCTCCTCGTAGGTCTTGGTGAGCTCACGGCAGACCGCCGCCCGGCGGTCGGCGCCGAACGCCTCCGCCATCGCCGCCAGCGCGGCACCGAGCCGGTGCGGCGCCTCGAAGAACACCATCGTGCGCTCCTCCTCCGCGAGGGCCGAGAGCCTGCGGGAGCGCTCACCGGACTTGCGCGGCGGGAAGCCCTCGAAACAGAACCGGTCGCTGGGCAGCCCCGAGACGGCCAGCGCCGTGGTCACCGCCGACGGCCCCGGCAGCGAGGTGACCGCGATCCCGGCCTCGACCGCCAGGTGGGTCAGCCGGTAGCCGGGGTCGGAGACGCCCGGCATGCCGGCGTCGGTGATGACCAGCACCGTCTTGCCGTCCTGGAGCGCGCCGAGGAGCTCGGCGGCCCGCCCTGCCTCGTTGGCGTCGTAGTAGGAGACGACCCGGCCGCCGATCTCGGCGCCCAGTTCCCCGGCCAGGCGCCGCAGCCGCCGGGTGTCCTCCGCCGCGACCACGTCCGCGCTCTCCAGCGCCAGCCTCAGCCGGGGTGAGGCGTCGCCCGCCTGCCCGATCGGAGCCCCTGCCAGCACAAGCCTGCCGTTGTCCGTCACCGCTCCATCCTCCCGCATTTCGGATGGCCCCCCGGCGCGGGGAGAAGTTAACCATTTAGTCCTGTAGTGAGGTGTTTCCTGGGCTAGCTGCGGTAAGGGGACCGTACGATGTCCGGGTGGCCGTGACCGACTTCCCCAGCCAGGCGTCAGAGCAGCCGGAGCCCCAGCCCGACGGCGGGCCCTCGGGTTCCGTTCGTGACCGTCTGGTGCCGCCGATGCCGGGAAACCCCCTGTGGGGCTGGCTGGGGCCGCTGCTGGTCACGGTGTTCGGGGCGATCCTGCGCTTCACCAACCTCGGTCACCCGAACGCGGTCATGTTCGACGAGACGTACTACGCCAAGGACGCCTGGGCGCTGATCAACTTCGGTGCCGAGCACAACGTCGTCAAGGACGCCGACAAGATCCTGATGCGGGGCGGCACCGAGATCTGGCAGCAGTGCGCGCCCGCGGAGGTCGACAAGTGCGCCTCCTACGTGGT
>NZ_JBEOZN010000313.1:0-1608 GCF_040298085.1 Streptosporangium sp. NPDC001681
AGGGGCTGGAGCCGCTCACGGAGACCACCTGGTAGCGGTAGAAGCCGGGCGGGCCGGTGTAGCTGATCTGCTCGTCGGGGCCCGCGCCCTCGGAGCTGGCGACGGTGGTCCAGCTCGACCGTTGCCATCTTTGGAGGTAGAGGTCGAAGTCGACGCCGTCACCGCCGTCCAGGCAGGCGGAGTGCGTACCGGCGACGGCGGCCCGGTAGTACCGGTTCGGCTGGGAGACGGACTGACCGTTGTTCAGCGTGCCGGTATAGGTCTTCGGGTAGCCGGTGCAGACCGCCGGAGCGGGCGAGGCGGCGCCCGGCGGGGTGGCTGCGCTGCCGGTCAGCAGGGTCAGGTCGTAGGCGGTGAGGATCTCGTTGAGCGGCTGGAAGTAGGTGACGCCACCCGTGGTGCAGTTGCCGGAGCCGCCGGAGGTGACTCCCTGGGCCTGGTCCACCGAGATGAACGAACCACCCGAGTCACCCGGCTCGGCGCAGACACTGGTACGGGTCAGCCCGTGGATGGTGCCCTGGGGGTAGGTGACGCTGGCACTGAGCTGCCGGATGAGACCGCAGTGCCAATCGGTGGTGGAGCCGGACCGGCAGATCGAGGCACCCTCCAGGGCCGGCCTGGAACCGGCGACGGGCACGATGCCGCCACTGCCGTTGCTCACCACCGGCCTGGGCGTCCAGCCGGCGTTCACCGCGACCCAGGCATAGTCGTTCTCGGGAAAGGACGACGCCCGGAAGACCCCCTGGGGCACCCGGTCGAAACCGGTGGTGGCATCACCCGTCTTACCGCAGTGACCGGCACTGACGAAACCCGCCTGGGTCCCGCGCATCACCGAGAAACCGACGGAGCAACGATTCGAACTGCCGATGTAGTAGGCGTCACCACCCTGCACGTCAGTGAGGAGCCGGGGCCGCTCGGTGGACGGCACCACCTTCACCACGCTCGAGTCGGCCCCCACTGCCTCCACGAGATCCTCGGTTGCCAGGGGGCTCTTCGACAGGATGACGATCCTGTTGTTCCTGGCGTCGACGAAGCGCACATCGCCCCCTCCGCCACGTCCCGGCAGGTCCACGTTAAGGTCACTGATGAGCCCGGCGAGTTCGGTCAGCGACCGTTTGACGAGTTCGGCTCTGGCGCCCGCCGCGACGATGGTGGGGAGGTCGGCGGGCTTGGTGGTGGCCACCACGAGAGTCTGCGAGATGGTTCCCATCAGCCACGAGCCGCCGAAACGCTCGCCGAGCGCCTCGCGGAGGTCTGCCTCGATCCCCGACATACGGATCTCATTGGCCAGACGTGCCCGCACCTGTTCCTTGGTCAGGCCCAGGTCGCGTTGGAGCGCCTCCAGCATGCCCGACGGCGGTTTCCAGGCGGGCGCGGTGACCGGAACGTCCTGCGCCCGGGGTCCGGCGGCGACGGCCGGCACGCCCGCCAGGGTGAGCGCGGTGACCACCAGCACGCAGCCCGTGGCGACGACATGTCTGCGGGACATGAATCCCTCCTCGACCTCGGCTTTCACAGCAAGAGGGGGAGAGCGCCCCACGGGCAACGCCACCCTAATCCAGCCGTTGCCTCCAAGACCCCCAAAAGCCACACGCCACGCGGCAGACG
>NZ_JBEOZN010000314.1:0-1608 GCF_040298085.1 Streptosporangium sp. NPDC001681
CTCCACCCAGTAATCCGGCGAGCACAACTGCTCGTCGGTGGCCGCCTGCCCGGTCACCGTGGACACCACCGGAATCTGCGGCGGGCCGTAGGACAACGTCCGGGCCAGGGCACGGAAGTCCTCCAGCATCGGATCCATCAACGGCGAATGGAACGCGTGCGACACCCGCAACCGCTTCGTCCTGATTCCCCGAGACTCCAACTCGGCGGCGACGGCCAGGACCGGCTCCTCCACCCCGGCGATCACCACCGAGGCCGGACCGTTCACCGCCGCGACCGACACCTCGCCCTCACGCCCGGCCAGCAGGGCGGCGACCTCCTCCTCGGAAGCCCGCACCGACACCATCGCCCCACCCGCCGGGAGCGCCTGCATCAACCGCGCCCGACCCGCCACCAGCACACACGCATCGCTCAGCGACAACACCCCGGCCACATGCGCAGCGGTGATCTCCCCGATCGAATGCCCGGCCAGCACATCCGGCCGCACCCCCCACGAGGACACCAGCCGGAACAACGCCGTCTCCACCGCGAACAGAGCCGGCTGCGCCCACCCCGTCCGATCCAGCAACCCCGCCAACTCGCTGCCCGGCTCGGCGAACAACACCTCCCGCAGCGAACGACCCACCCGCTCGACCGCCCCACCATCCAGTTGCCCGGCCGGCTCCAGCAGCGGGTCCAGCTCCGCGATCACCTCGTCCAACGCCTGCGCGAACACCGGGAACCGGTCATACAGCTCCCGGCCCATCCCCGCCCGCTGGCTGCCCTGACCGGTGAACAGGAACGCCAGCTTGGCCACTCCCCGCACCGAACCGGTCACCACACCGGCGGCCGGCGCACCCTCGGCCACCGCGGCCAGGCCCCGCACCAACTCCGCACGCTCAGCACCCACCACCACCGCCCGATACTCGAACGCCGACCGCGTCGTGGCCAGCGACACCCCCACCTCGGCCAACCTCAGACCAGGCGAACCCTCCACATGCGACAGCAACCGGGCCGCCTGCGCCCGCAACGCCACCTCACTCCGCCCCGACACCACCCACGAAACAACCCCGTCATCAGACCCGCCATCAGCCCCGGCCCCCACGTCCTCCCCCCCGGGAGGCTGCTCAATGATCACGTGCGCATTGGTGCCGCTGATCCCGAACGACGACACCGCAGCCCGGCGCGACCGCTCCACCTGAGGCCACGACCGTGCCCGGGTCACCAGCTCGACCGCGCCCTCGCTCCAGTCCACATGCGAGGACGGCTCGTCCACATGCAACGTGCGCGGCACCACACCCTCGCGCATCGCCATGACCATCTTGATGATCCCGGCCACACCGGCGGCCGTCTGGGTGTGGCCGATGTTCGACTTGATCGACCCGAGCAGCAACGGCTCCGCGGCATCGCGGCCCTGTCCGTAGGTGGACATCAAAGCCCGCGCCTCGATCGGATCACCCAACCGGGTTCCGGTGCCGTGCGCCTCGACCACATCGACATCCGACGCCGACAGACCCGCCCCGGCCAGCGCCTGACGGATCACCCGCTGCTGCGACGGACCGTTCGGCGCCGTCAACCCGTTCGACGCACCATCCTGGTTCACCGCCGAACCCCGCACCACCGCCAGCAC
>NZ_JBEOZN010000315.1:0-1595 GCF_040298085.1 Streptosporangium sp. NPDC001681
GAGCGGTTGGCGGGGTTGGGGGCGATGGCGTCGGTGGCGCTGCCGGTGGAGCGGGTGCGCGAGCGGGTGGCGGCCTGGGACGGGCGGGTGTCGGTCGCGGCGGTGAACGGCCCCAATTCGGTGGTGGTGGCCGGTGAGGTTGAGGCGGTGGAGGAGCTGGTCGAGCGCCTTGCCGCTGAGAACGTGCGGGTTCGGCGGATCGCGGTGGATTACGCCTCGCATTCGGCGCAGGTGGATCTGATCGGGGAGGAGCTGGCGGGGGTCCTGGCGGAGGTGGTTCCGGGGCCGGTGCGGGTGCCGATGCTCTCAACGGTGACGGGCCAGTGGGTGCAGGGGCCGGAGCTGGGGGCCGGGTATTGGTGTGAGAATCTGCGGCGCACGGTGGGCTTCGCGTCGGCGGTGGGGGTGTTGCTGGAGCAGCGGTATCGGGTGTTCGTGGAGGTGAGCCCGCATCCGGTGCTGACGGTCGGGGTCCAGGAGTGCGTGGACGAGACGGACGCCACCACCGTGATCGCCGGGACGTTGCGCCGCGACGACGGTGGCCTGGAGCGGGTGCTGGTCTCGGCGGCCGAGCTGTTCGTCCGCGGCGTGGCGGTGGACTGGCAGGCCCTCTTCCCGGGTGCTCGCCGCGTCGACCTGCCCACCTATGCCTTCCAGCACCAGTGGTACTGGCCCGTGGGAGCAGGTTCCCAGGTGGGGAATGTGGCCGCGGCGGGGCTGGCCGCCGCCGGGCACCCGTTGCTGGGCGCCGCCGTGGGCCTGGCCGACTCGGACGGGGTGCTGCTGACCGGCCGCCTGTCGGTGGGGTCGCATCCGTGGCTGGCTGATCATGCGGTGGGCGGGGTGGTGGTCTTCCCGGGCACCGGGTTCCTTGAGCTGGCGATCCGGGCCGGTGACCAGGTCGGCTGCGAGGTGGTCGAGGAGCTGACCCTGGCCGCGCCGCTGGTGCTGGGCGAGGATGACGCGGTCGTGATGCAGATCGCGGTGGGTGCGCCGGAGGAGACCGGCCGACGTGCTTTGAACGTCTATTCCCGGCCGGCGCAGGCTGGGGAGGATGTGCCGTGGGTGCGGCATGCGACGGGCACGCTCGCCACGGATGGTCGGGCCGCCGCGCGGTTCGATGCGGTGGTGTGGCCTCCGGCCGGGGCGACCGCGATCGAGTTGGACGGGTTGTATGACGAGCTGGCCGTTCGAGGGCTGGGGTACGGTCCGGTGTTCCAGGGGCTGCAGGCCGCATGGCAGTGCGATGGGGAGATCTTCGCCGAGGTCGCGCTGCCCGAGCAGGCGGCGTCGGATGCGGGTTCGTTCGGGGTGCATCCGGCTCTGCTGGATGCGGCGTTGCACGCGGTGGCCTTTGTCGGGCTGGATGCCGCAGGGGGTACGCGGTTGCCGTTTTCCTGGCGGGAGGTGAGCCTGCACGCGGGTGGGGCGGCGATGCTGCGGGTGCGGCTGGTCCGGGCCGGTGACGACTCGGTCACGCTGACGGCGGTGGATGCCGCGGGGGAGCCGGTGGTGTCGGCGCGGTCGCTGGTGTTGCGCCCGTTCTCGCCCGACCAGCTCGTCGGCGGTGGCCGTGGGGTGGAGCGGGATTCGTT
>NZ_JBEOZN010000316.1:0-1581 GCF_040298085.1 Streptosporangium sp. NPDC001681
CCAAACTAGACAGAGGCAACAAAAAGGTACATAACTCTGTATCGAGGGTGGGGAAGGAGACATCCCTTCGTGGGAGCACGACAGCCAGACCCCGAGACCCCTGACCCGCAGGTACATGAGCAGGCCACAGCCCGCCGGTACTCCGCGGCGTACAAGGCTCGGATCCTGCAGGAGTACGAGCAGCTCGACAAGGCCGGCAAGGGCGCGCTACTGCGCCGAGAGGGCCTGTACTCCTCACTGATCTCCAGTTGGAAGACCGCCCGAGACCATGGGGCGACCCAGGCACTGGCCCGGCCGGTCGGCCGTCCGAAGGCCGACCCACGCGACAAGCAGATCGACACGCTGGAGGGCGAGGTCGAACGGCTACGCGCCGAACTCGACAAGACCCGCCAGGTGATCGAGGTGCAGGGAAAGCTCTTCGCGCTGCTGGATCAGCTCGCCACCGGCAGCGAGAACTCGACGGCTCGGGGCGAGCAGTGACCGAGATCATCCAGACCGCGCAGGCCGAGGCGATCGAGGCACTCACCCCGTTGCTCGGCCGCCGCAAAGCGTGCACGGCGGCCGGAGTGCCACAGGCCAACTGGTACCGAAACAACCGCCGCAGCCCGGCTCCGGCCCGTCCCATCACCCCGCGCAAGCCGCATCCGGCCGCGCTGTCGACCGCCGAGCGTGACCACGTCCGAGCCGTGCTCAACGAGCGCTTCGCCGATGCGGCCCCCGCCACGGCGTACTTCACGCTGCTGGACGAGGGCACCTACCTGGCCTCAGAGTCCACGATGTACCGGATCCTGCGCGCTCATGGTGAGGTCGGCCGTGATCGGCGCCCTCAGGCCACCCACCCGCCCAAGACCATCCCCGAACTGTTCGCTGATGCCCCCAACCGCGTATGGGCATGGGACATCACCAAGCTACGCGGCCCGGACAAGGGCGTCTGGTACCACCTCTATACGATCATCGACATCTACAGCCGCTGCGTGGTCGGCTGGATGGTCGCCTCCCGCGAGTCGGCCGCGCTGGCCAAACGGCTGATCCGGCAGACCACGCTCAAGCAGAAGGTCAACCGCGACACCCTCACCCTGCATGCCGACCGCGGCAGTTCGATGAAGTCCAAGACCGTGGCCGAGCTGCTCATCGACCTCGGCGTGGCCAAGTCCCACAGCCGCCCCAAGACATCGAACGACAACCCCCACATCGAGGCGAGCTTCAAAACCCTCAAATACTGCCCGGCCTTCCCCGGCCACTTCGGCTCGATCGAGGACGCCCGCGCCTTCTGCCAGACCTTCTACACCTGGTACAACCACGACCACTACCACTCCGGGATCGGCTACCACCACCCGGTCGATGTGCACTACGGCCGCGCCACCGTCGTCCGTGACCGACGCGCCCGTGTCCTGGCCGCCGCCCACGCCACGCATCCCGAGCGGTTCGCATCCGGCGGCACCCCCACCCCGCCCGACCTGCCCGGACCGGCATGGATCAACAAGCCCAAGAACGATGACACGAACGAGCAGAAGGACACACCAGAACAGCCGACACAGAATTAGCCCAGCTCAACTGCCTTGATCAAATTGACAGGTTCCG
>NZ_JBEOZN010000317.1:0-1478 GCF_040298085.1 Streptosporangium sp. NPDC001681
TTGGCCGGTGGTGTGACGGTGATGGCGTCGCCGGGTGCGTTCATCGATTTCAGTCAGCAGGGTGGGCTGGCTCCTGATGGGCGGTGCAAGGCGTTCGCTGAGGCGGCCGATGGCACGAGCTGGGCCGAGGGTATCGGGGTGGTGGTGCTGGAGCGGTTGTCAGACGCGCGCCGCAACGGCCATCAGGTGCTCGCGGTGGTGCGCGGGTCGGCGGTGAACCAGGACGGCGCGTCGAACGGGTTGACCGCGCCGAATGGTCCGTCGCAGCAGCGGGTGATCCGTCAGGCGCTGGCCGGTGCGGGGTTGTCGCCGTCAGAGGTGGACGCGGTGGAGGCGCACGGCACCGGCACGACGTTGGGTGACCCGATCGAGGCGCAGGCTCTGCTGGCGACCTACGGCCAGGACCGGGACGCCGACCGGCCGTTGTTGCTGGGGTCGATCAAGTCGAACATCGGTCATACGCAGGCGGCGGCTGGTGTGGCCGGTGTGATCAAGATGGTCATGGCGATGCGGCATGGGGTGTTGCCCAGGACGTTGCATGTGGATGCGCCGTCCTCGCATGTGGACTGGTCGGCCGGTGCTGTGGAGTTGCTGACCGAATCTCGGTCGTGGCCTCGGGTGGAGCGGCCGTGGCGGGCGGGGGTGTCGTCGTTCGGGATCAGCGGCACCAACGCCCACGTGATCATCGAACAAGCGGTGGAATCTCCGGAAGCCGCGGACGAGGACGCTCCGCAGGACCACGCACCGGTTGCCGGTGTGGTGCCGGTGCTGGTGTCGGGCCGTACGGCGGGGGCGTTGCGGGCGCAGGCCGAGCGGTTGGCGTCGTTCCTGGAGGGCGAGTCCGGGCTGGGGCTGATCGACACGGCGTTCTCGCTGGCGACGACGCGGTCGGCGTTCGAGCATCGAGCGGTGGTGCTGGCCGGCGATCGTGATGGGGTGCTGGCCGGGCTGGGTGCGCTGGCCGAGGACCGTCCGGGTGCCGGTGTGGTCGAGGGGATGGCCGGGCCGGAGCCGCGGCTGGCGGTGTTGTTCACCGGTCAGGGCAGCCAGCGGGTGGGGATGGGCCGGGAACTGTATGAGCGGTTCCCGGTGTTCGCCGAGGCATTGGACGCGGTGATCGCCGAGTTGGATCCGTTGCTGGACGGGTCGTTGCGTGAGGTGCTGTTCGCCGAGCCGGGCACGCCCGAGGTGGAGGCGCTGGATCGGACGGGGTGGGCGCAGCCGGCGTTGTTCGCGCTTGAGGTGGCGTTGTTCCGGCTGGTCTCCTCGTGGGGGCTACGGCCGGATGTGCTGGCGGGGCATTCGATCGGGGAGATCGCGGCGGCGCATGTGGCCGGGGTGTTGTCGCTGAGCGATGCGTGTGCGCTGGTGGCCGCGCGGGGTCGGTTGATGCAGGCGTTGCCGTCGGGTGGGGCGATGGTGGCGGTGCAGGCCGCCGAGGAGGAGGTCGCCGCTCTGCTGGCGGGGCGTGAGGATGA
>NZ_JBEOZN010000318.1:0-1433 GCF_040298085.1 Streptosporangium sp. NPDC001681
GCCACCGGCCCCTGCTCCAGGATGACGTGCGCGTTGGTGCCGCTGATCCCGAACGACGACACACCCGCCCGGCGCGGACGACCGTTCCGCGGCCACTCGGCCGCCTCGGTCAGCAGCTCCACCGCACCCGAGGCCCAGTCCACATGCGAGGACGGCTCGTTCACGTGCAGTGTCTTGGGCAGCACTCCGTGCCGCATCGCCATGACCATCTTGATCACACCCGCCACACCGGCGGCCGCCTGAGTGTGACCGATGTTCGACTTCACCGACCCCAGCAGCAGCGGCCGATCCTCATCTCGCTCCTTGCCGTAGGTGGCCAGCAACGCCTGCGCCTCGATCGGGTCACCCAGCCTGGTGCCCGTGCCGTGCGCCTCCACCGCGTCCACCTCGGACGGCGACAGCCCGGCACTGGCCAGAGCCTGGCGGATCACCCGCTGCTGCGACGGACCGTTCGGCGCGCTCAACCCGTTGGACGCACCATCCTGGTTGACCGCCGAACCCCGCACCACCGCCAGCACCTCATGCCCGTTGCGGCGCGCGTCCGACAACCGCTCCAGCACCAGCACGCCCACCCCCTCGCCCCAGCTGGTGCCGTCAGCGGTGTCGGCGAACGCCTTGCACCGGCCGTCCGGCGACAGCCCACCCTGCGCACTGAAACCGATGAACCCCAGCGAGGTGGTCATCACGGTCACTCCACCGGCCAGCACCAGATCACACTCGCCCGACCGCAGGGCCTGCGCGGCCATGTGCATCGCCACCAGCGACGACGAGCAGGCGGTGTCCACCGTCACCGCCGGACCCTCCAGACCCAGCGTGTAGGACAGCCGGCCCGACAACACGCTGGCCGCCAGACCGGTGACACCATGACCCTGCACATCCGCCTGAGCGCTCACGATCAGACTCGCGTAGTCCTGGCCGCTGGTACCCATGAAAACGCCGGTCGAGCTGCCCTTCAGCGAGGTCGGGTCGATCCCGGCCCGCTCGACCGCCTCCCAGGACGTCTCCAGCAACAGCCGCTGCTGCGGATCCATCGCCAGCGCCTCACGCGGCGAAATCCGGAAGAACCCCGCGTCGAATCCCACCGCATCCGCCAGGAAGCCGCCCTGGACCTCGAGGCCCATCCCGGACAGCATCTCCAGATCCCAGCCCCGATCGGCCGGGACCGGCGAGATCGCGTCCTCACCCTCGGACAGCAGCCTCCACAGACCTTCCGGAGACTCCACCCCGCCGGGGAACCGGCAGCTCATCCCCACGATCACCACCGGATCGTCCGCCACCACCGCCCTCGCCCCGGCCACCACACCCGGCACAGTGGCCAGATCCTGCCGACCCAGCAGTTCGGCCAGCAGGAACTCCGCCAGCACCACGGGGGTCGGGTAGTCGAACACCAGGGTGGCGGGCAGCCGCAGCCCGGTGGCGGCGTTCAGCCGGTT
>NZ_JBEOZN010000319.1:0-1432 GCF_040298085.1 Streptosporangium sp. NPDC001681
ACCCATCCCCCACCCACCCCCGGGAGCCGTGAAGAGGCCGGCTGGCGGCTGGCGGCTGGCGGCTGGCGGCTGGCGGCTGGCGGCTGGCGGCTGGCGGCTGGCGGCTGAAAATTACACTCCCGCCGCAGGCGTCGCAGCAGGTCAGGGCGCTCTCGACGGACGGCCGGCTTCCCGCTCCCGCCCGGGGCCACCTAGCATCGGGCCCCATCGAGGCAGGAGCGGAAAATGCGACGAAAGACGCGCGGAAGCGACGCGATCCTGGCGGTTCTGACGGCCGCGGTGACCGCGGTCGCGACCCTGGGACTCCTCCTGGCGGCCACGGCGATGCCCGCGCAGGCCGCGGCCACCAGGATCATGGCACTCGGAGACTCCATCACCGGTTCCCCCGGATGCTGGCGTGCCCTCCTGTGGAACCGGCTCGTGAACGCCGGTCACACCAACATCGACTTCGTCGGCACCCTGCCACCGCAGGGCTGTGGCGTCGCGCACGACGGGGACAACGAGGGGCACGGCGGGGCGCTGGTCACCAACGTCGCCGACCAGAACCAGCTCCCCGGCTGGCTCTCGGCGACCACACCCGACATCGTGATGATGCACTTCGGCACCAACGACGCCTGGAGCAACCGCGCGACCGCCACCATCCTGGCCGCGTACGGCAAGCTGGTGGACCAGATGCGGGCGAGCAACCCCAACATGAAGATCCTCGTCGCCCAGATCATCCCGATGAACCCGAGCACGTGCGGTGAGTGCGCGCAGCGGGTCTCCGCGCTCAACGCGGCGATTCCCGGCTGGGCCGCGGGCAAGACCACCGCTCAGTCACCGATAGTCGTGGTCGACCAGTGGACGGGCTTCAGCACCGCGACCGACACCTACGACGGCGTGCACCCCAACGCCTCGGGCGACCAGAAGATGTCGGACCGGTGGTTCCCCGCTCTGGCCGCCCTGCTCGGCTCGGGACCGTCCCCGACGATCACCCCCACCCCGACGCCGACCATCACGCCCCCGCCGAGCGGCGGCTGCACGGCCACCTACCAGACCACCAACCAGTGGCCGGGCGGCTTCCAGGGCGAGGTGACCGTCAAGAACACCGGTGCGGCGGCCATCACCGGCTGGACGGCGAACTGGACGTTCACCGGCCGGCAGATCAGCCAGGCCTGGAACGCGACGGTCACCCAGTCGGGAGCCTCGGTCTCGGCACGGAACGCCGCCTGGAACGGCTCCCTGGCCGCGGGCGCGACCGCGACCTTCGGCTTCATCGCCTCGGGGACGGGCTCCCCGGCTCCCGCGGTGTCCTGCACGACCGGCTGACCGGTCCGATCGCCGTACGGCCGGGTTCCGACGCGCACATCCGGCCGTACGGCGTCCCGAGTCGGTCGTCGATCCCCGGTTCACCTACTCGGTCGAGGTCGAAAGGCTGCCCTCCGGCAACGGC
>NZ_JBEOZN010000320.1:0-1403 GCF_040298085.1 Streptosporangium sp. NPDC001681
GCGATGACGCTTTGATCACTTGCCCTGCGCGAGGAGCGCCGGTCGTAGGCCTCGGGGCCAAGCTAGGGACGCGGCTGGGTGAACAATCCGGGCTCGATCTCCACGAGGATGCCCAGAGTGACCAGGCGTTTCAGCTTGGCGCGAGTGTTCTCGATGTTGTTGCGCACCAACGGCAGGTCCAGCGCCAGGCATAGATCACGCGCCCGGGTGGGCTGGCCAGTGTCGGCCATGAGCGTGAGGATCTGCTGGTAGGCAGGGTGGCCGGGAAACGCGGGAGCCGGTAGCGGGGGTGCCGGATCGGGCTCGGAGGCCAAGGCGAGCAGGGTCTTGCGCGTGATCCGCAGGTGGTCGAGGTCTTGGTCGAGTTCCCGTAGGCGGGCGGTCAGCTCCTCGATCTGGGCCCGTGCCTGCTCGATCTGGCCGGTCAGCGCCTGCTCGCGGGCGTCGATCCGATCCAGCAGCCAGGTGCCGGGATCGGGATGCCCGCTCACGCCGAGCGCCAGGTGGAGGTGGAGGTCAACCGGCGGGTCATGACGTCGGTCATCGCCCAAAACACGCGTGATTCGGAGCTGGCCGGATCGTGTTCGTAGTCGCGTACCAGGCGGCGGTGCAGGGACAACGTGCCGTAGGTCTGCTCCACGATCCAGCGTTTCGGCTGGGGGACGAACCCCTGGTCAGCGGGGTTGCGTTCGACGATCTTCACGTGAATGCCGTGAGTGGCGCCGTGAGCGACCACGCTGGTCTTGAACCCCTGGTCGACCAGGGCGCTCTGGACGCTGCCGGGCACGGTGGCGGCCACGACCCGGTCCAGCAGGGCGGTGCCGATGGCGTTGTCGTGCACCGAGGCCGCCGTGACCACCACCGCGATGACCAGGCCCAGCACGTCGGTGGCCAGCCCGCGTTTACGACCCGGCACCTTCTTGGCCGCGTCCTTGCCGGTCGTGGCGGCCGGGACGCCGGCTGCGGCACGCACGCTCTGGGTGTCGAGCACTACCAGACTCGGATCGGCCGAGCGGCCCTTGCTCTCCCGTACCTGAAAGCGCAGCAGGTCGTGGATGGTCTGGTCGGTGCCATCCTCGCGCCACCGGCGGTAGTAGTAGAGCACCGCGCTACGCGGGGGTAGGTCATGGGGCAGCAGGTTCCACTGGCAGCCGGTCCGGCTCTGGTACAGCAGCGCGTTGACGATCTCACGCATCGTGTATCGGCCCTGGTGGCCACTGACCGATGGGTGGGCGGCCTTCCAGGCCGTGAGCACCGGCTCGATCAACGCCCACCGCTCATCGGATAAATCGCTCGCGTACGGCTTGCGCTCACTCACCGGGCCATCCCAGCACAACGACGACCACCAGCCAGGCGTAACGCTACAGATGCACTCGATCACACTGTGATATCGCGGGCATCGT
>NZ_JBEOZN010000321.1:0-1362 GCF_040298085.1 Streptosporangium sp. NPDC001681
GGCTGTCGTGCTCCCACGAAGGGATGTCTCCTTCCCCACCCTCGATACAGAGTTATGTACCTTTTTGTTGCCTCTGTCTAGTTTGGCAGGGAGGGTTTGCGCAGGTAGGCCAGGAGCTTGCGGATCGACCAACGGGTGAAGGGTTGTCCGAGTTTCCTGGGGCGAGTGGTGGCCGTCTGGATGACGAAGGCTTCGTCGTCATCGCTGAGCAGGCGGGGACGGCCTCCCGCCCACTGAGGGTCCAGGCAGGCCAGGCCGATCTCGTTGAAGCGGTGAATCACATCGCGGACGGTGTCTTCGTCGGCGGCCACCAGGCGGGCGATGACCGGGACGGTGTTGCCGCCGGCCGAGGCAAGCAGCATCATCGCACGCCGGTAACGCACCGAGTTGGTGCTGCCTCGGCGCACGATCTGCTGGAGCTTCTGTCCTTCTTGGTTGGCGAGTCTTCGGACCCTGACAGGTTCTGCCACCACGCCTCCACGTGCCGGACCTGATCTGACTGCTCACATCCAACCGGCCCGGCTGCCCCCCGAGCAGCAACCCGGTGAACCTTTCCGATCACAGCACTAGCTAGGGAACGGCCTTGAGCAGCCAGAGTTCGTTCTCGTCATGACCTGGTTCGAACTGCACCACGCGCGCGCCCGGGTCGGTGGAGGCGTTTGCGACTGCCAGCACCTTGCCTGAGTGCTTGGCGATGAGCCGGTAGACGCCCGCCTCGTGCTCCTTGAGGTACCAGATCTGGCTGGGGCTGCCATTGATGCCCCACTGCATCGCGAAGTCGGAGTTCTGGTTCGCCACGCTGACGTCCAGGGCCTTGCCGGAGTGTTCGGCGATGAACTTGTAGCCGCCATCGGCGGGTTCCAGGTGGAAGATCTGGTTGGTCCGGCCGTGGGGGGTCCACTGGATCACCCAGCCACCGTCGGACATGTCGCATTCCTTGATGTCGAGGGCGAGCCCGGACTTCTTGTTGATCAGGGTGGCTCGGGCCGGGATGTCCATGGGGGTCCTCTCGGACTGGAGCGGTAGGTGGCGGTGCGCCGCCTTGTCTACATAAGAGACGATTACGCACGGGAAATCACCCTTCGGCCGTGACCGCTTCCGGACAGGGTTCCCGCTGCAGGAAGGCGGCGGTAGCCCGTCGACCACCCTTCCTGGTTGGCCCTCCGCTCACGAACGTGTCCCCAGCCTCCAGGTGGCGGAGTGTACGCGGGGCCGTCCTATGGGTCCGAAGCCTCCGGCCAGCCTAGAGATCCGAACTCCGTACAGGCTCTAGTAGTGCTTTGTTAGGTGGTTAGGGCGGCCTTTGCTGGCAGGTGGGGCATCGGCCTGTCCAGGTGGCCAGAAGGGCCTGGAGCTCTTTGA
>NZ_JBEOZN010000322.1:0-1331 GCF_040298085.1 Streptosporangium sp. NPDC001681
GGGGTCACCGTCATGTCGACGCCGGGCATCTTCCTGGAGTTCGCCAAGCAGGGCGGTCTCTCCCCGGACGGGCGGTGCAAGGCGTTCGCCGACGCCGCCGACGGCACGGGATGGGCCGAGGGCGTGGGTGTGCTGGTGCTGGAACGGCTTTCCGACGCCCGGCGCAACGGCCACCGGGTGCTCGCCGTGCTCCGCGGATCGGCCGTCAACTCCGACGGCGCCTCCAACGGCCTGACCGCTCCCAGCGGCGTCTCCCAGCAGCGGGTGATCCGGCAGGCCCTGGCCGGCGCCGGGCTCTCCCCCTCGGACGTGGACGTGGTGGAGGCGCACGGTACGGGCACCAGGCTGGGTGACCCGATCGAGATCCAGGCCCTGCTGGCGACGTACGGGCAGGATCGGGACCGGCCGCTGCTGCTCGGATCGATCAAGTCGAACATCGGTCACACCCAGGCGGCCGCGGGGGTCGCGGGCGTGATCAAGATGGTGATGGCCATGCGGCAGGGGATCGTGCCGCGGACGTTGCACGTCAACGCCCCCACGTCGCATGTGGACTGGTCGGCCGGCGCGGTCGGGCTGGTGACCGAGCGCGCCGGATGGCCGGAGACCGGACGGCCCCGCCGGGCCGGAGTGTCGTCGTTCGGGATCAGCGGCACCAACGCGCACGTGATCGTCGAGCAGCCGTCCGAACAGGCCGAGCCCTCCGAGCCCGCTACGACACCGGGTGCGGCGCCTGTCGTGGTGCCCTGGGTGGTCTCCGGTAAGACCGAGGCCGCGCTCGATGCTCAGATCGATCGGCTGACGTCCTTCGTGGCCGAGACCGGGGCGGATCCGGCCGATGTCGGCTACTCGCTGGTCAGGGCCCGCTCGGAGTTCGCCCACCGGGCGGTGCTGCTGGCAGGCGGTGACGGCGCGGCCGAGGTGGCACGTGGCGTCGCCGGCGCGCCCGGTTCGCTGGCGGTGCTGTTCGCGGGACAGGGCGCGCAGCGGATCGGGATGGGCCGCGAGCTCGCCGCCCGGTTCCCGGTCTTCGCCCGCGCGCTGGACGAGGTGTTCGCGCGGCTGGCCGACAGGCTGGAGAGGTCGCCGGGTGAGGTGATGTTCGGCGCGGACGCCGGGCCGCTGGACCGCACCGAGTACGCCCAGCCGGCGCTTTTCGCGATCGAGGTGGCACTCTTCCGCCTGGTCGAGTCCTGGGGCGTGACACCGGATGTTCTGGTGGGGCACTCGATCGGCGAGATCACCGCCGCCCACGTGGCCGGTGTGCTGTCGCTGGACGATGCCTGCGCGCTGGTCGCGGCCCGGGGCCGGCCAGTTCGGCGGGCACCTCCCGG
>NZ_JBEOZN010000323.1:0-1303 GCF_040298085.1 Streptosporangium sp. NPDC001681
GCGCCCCCTTCCGGCCTCGCCCTCGTCCCCCCCCCCCGCCCGCGGCGCGCGCGGGGGGGCGCCCCCGCGCCGGCGCCCCCCCCCCGGCCCCCCGGCCCGGCGAGAACAGGTCCATCAACCGTGTGGAGGACGTATGAGCAGGCCGATCACCTTGTTCACCGGCCAGTGGGCCGATCTGCCCTTCGAGGAGGTCTGCCGGCTGGCCTCGGGCTGGGGATACGACGGATTGGAGATCGCCTGCTGGGGCGATCACTTCGAGGTCGACAGGGCGCTGTCCGAGGACGGCTACATCGATCGCAAGCGGGAGATCCTGGCCAAGCACAACCTGGTCGTGCACGCCATCTCCAACCACCTGGTCGGCCAGGCTGTCTGTGACCATCCCATCGACGAGCGGCACAGGGCCATCCTGCCCGCCCGCGTCTGGGGTGACGGCGAGCCGGAACAGGTTCGCCGCAACGCCGCCGAGGAGATCAAGAACACCGCTCGGGCCGCGGCCAGACTCGGTGTGGACACCGTGGTCGGCTTCACCGGATCGTCCATCTGGCACACCGTGGCGATGTTCCCGCCGGTGCCGCCCGCGATGATCGAGGCCGGTTACGCCGATTTCGCCGCCCGGTGGAACCCGATCCTGGACGTCTTCGACGAGGTGGGGGTGCGTTTCGCCCACGAGGTGCATCCCAGCGAGATCGCCTATGACTACCACAGCACGGTGCGGACCCTGGAGGCCGTCGGGCACCGGCCCGCGTTCGGGCTGAACTGGGACCCCTCGCACATGGTGTGGCAGGAGATCGACCCGGTCGGCTTCATCCTGGACTTCGCCGACCGGATCTACCACGTCGACTGCAAGGACGCCAAGGTCCGCACCGGCGACGGCCGCCGCGGCCGGTTGGCCTCGCACCTGCCCTGGGGCGATCTGCGCCGGGGCTGGGACTTCGTCTCCACCGGCCGGGGCGACGTGCCGTGGGAGGACTGTTTCCGCGCGCTGAACGCGATCGGTTACACCGGGCCGATCTCCATCGAGTGGGAGGACGCGGGCATGGACCGCCTGGACGGCGCCCCCGACGCGCTGGCCGTGATCCGCAGGCTCAACGCCATCACCCCGCCCTCGGCCGCCTTCGACGCGGCCTTCTCCTCCGATTGAGGTGCTCAGGGCCGACGTGCCGGAGGCGTGTCCGGAGTGAGCCGTTCGCCTGCCGGGACGTCTCCGCGGACGGGGTGACAGGAGGCGTGCCGGTGACCCGCGCCGGGGGGGGGGGCGGGCCCGCGCGGGGGGGGGGGGCGGGGGGGGGCCCCCCCCCCCCCC
>NZ_JBEOZN010000324.1:0-1296 GCF_040298085.1 Streptosporangium sp. NPDC001681
GACGGGTCGGGTGCGCCGGTGGTGTCGGCGGGGTCGGTGGTGGTGCGGCCGGTTCCGGCTGAGTGGCTCGCGGTTGTCTCCGCTGGTCGTGGTGCCGGTCGGGATGCGTTGTTCGAGGTGGAGTGGGTTGCGGTGAGTGGCCTGCCGGTGGCTGAGCCGGTGCCGGTCGCGGTGCTCGGCCTGGACACGTTGGGTGTCGCCGGGGTGCTGCGGGCGGCTGGGGATTCGGCGCCGGTTCATGCGGATCTGCTGTCGCTGGTGGAGGCGGGTCCGGTTCCGGGTGCGGTGGTGGCGCAGGTGGTGTCGGATCCTGCTGCGGGTGTGGTGGAGTCGGCGCATGCGTTGACCGCTCGCGTTCTTGACCTGTTGCAGGGGTGGCTGGCCGATGACCGGCTGGCTGATTGCCGTCTGGTCGTCGTCACTCGGGGTGCGGTCGCGGCGGGCGATGGTGAGGCGGTCACTGATCTGGCGGCTGCGGCGGTGGGGGGTCTGGTTCGTAGCGCGCAGTCGGAGAATCCGGGCCGGTTCGTCCTGGTCGACGTGGATGTGGCCGGCGGGCGCTCGGTCGCCCGCCGTGACGGCGGCGATGGTGTGGAGCTGGGCCGGTCGGTGTCGGTGGGCATGCAGGAGCAGTCTCCCGCGGACGCGTCTGCGGCGTCGGCCACGGTAGTGGTTTCGGTGCTGGCCTCGGTGCTGGCGTCGGGCGAGCCGCAGGTGGCGGTGCGTGGGGGTGAGATGTTGGTTCCGCGGCTGGCACGGGCGGCTGTGCGCGGTGCCGCCTCCGATGCCTCTGCGGATGTCACCGGTGACGGTTCGGGTGAGGTCGGTGGCCGGGTCTGGGATCCGGAGGGGACGGTGTTGATCACTGGTGGTACCGGTGGTCTGGGTGGGTTGTTCGCGCGGCATGTGGTGGCCGAGCGTGGGGTGCGGCGTCTGCTGTTGACCAGCCGCCGGGGCCTGGACGCCCCCGGCGCGCTGGAGTTGCGGGCCGAGCTGATCGCGCACGGGGTAGAGGTCGAGATCGTCGCGTGTGATGTGGCCGATCGGGACGCGGTGGCGGCGTTGCTGGCCGGGGTGGATGCCGAGCACCCGTTGACGGCGGTGATTCATACCGCGGGTGTGCTGGATGACGGGACGATTCCGTCGCTGACGGCGGAGCGGCTGGAGACGGTGTTGCGGCCGAAGGTGGATGCGGCCTGGCATCTGCATGAGCTGACCCGGGATCTGGATCTGGCGGCGTTCGTGGTGTTCTCGTCGGTGGCGGGGACGTTCGGTGGGGCGGGTCAGGGTAACTAC
>NZ_JBEOZN010000325.1:0-1286 GCF_040298085.1 Streptosporangium sp. NPDC001681
GCCGTCGCCGGGGTGGTCTGTGGTGAGGCTGCCAGGTGTCCTGATCGATCCAGGGTGGCCACGGCGGCGGCGCTGCCGAGGCCGATCAGTGTCAGGGCCAGCCAGGGCAGGCTCGGCAGGCCCAGCCGGGTGCCCAGATCCAGTGCCCATCCGGTGAGCAGGTTGCCCGCGGCGATGCCGAGGCCGGCCAGGGTGCTGTAGAGCCCGTAGTAGGTACCCACCATGTGCCGGCCGCCGAAGGTGGCGATGGTCGCCATCTCGAACGGGTAGATGATCATGGTGGCCAGGCTGAGCAGCGCCGCCGTCCCCAGGACGGGGAGCAGCACGAGCACCCCGGCGATGCCGCCGCAGGTGCCGGCGCCGCCCGTCCAGGGGGCGGCCAGGGCCACCGGGGCGAAGGCGAGCCCCATCAGGACCAGACCTCTGGCGATGGCCTGCGGCGGCCGCCAGCGCCGGGTCGCCCACCCGGTCAGGCGGGCCTGGCCGATGATGGTCAGCACCGCGGAGACCACGAAGACGAGGGTGACCCCCAGCTCGCCCCCCGTCGCTCGGTGGATCTCCAGTGGCAGGCCCAGATAGACCTGGAAGTTCAGCACGTATGAGCCGATCATGGCCAGCGAGAAGAGCAGGAAGGGCCGGTTGCCGAACATCTCGCGCCACTGCGGCAGCACGCCCTGTCCCTCCTGGGCTCGTGGACGCTCTCCTTTGGGCAGGGCCCGTAGCTGGGCGAGGGTGAGCGCGGCGAACATCACGCCGGCGATCAGGCAGACGAGCCTGAAGGCCACCGCGTTGAGCAGCAGGCCGATGAGCGGCCCGATCAGGATGCCGAGCTGGTAGAAGGCGTTGAACGCGGCGAACGCCTCGACCTTTCGCTCTCCTGCCTCCTGGGCGAGATAGGCCCGCACCGCGGGGTTGAACAGCGCGCCGGCGAACCCGGTCAGGGCCGAGGCGCTCACCAGCATGGGCAGCGAGTCGGCCACGGCCAGCATCAGGAACGCCAGGGTGCGCAGCCCGCACCCTGTGACGATCATGGGTTTGTGGCCGAGCCGGTCGGCGAGGGTGCCGCCGATCAGGAACATGCCCTGCTGGCTGAGGTTGCGGATGCCCAGGATCAGGCCGACCAGGGCCGCCGGTAGCGCCAGCGCTCCCGACAGGTGGCCGGCCAGGTAGGGCATCAGCATGTAGAAGCCGGTGTTGATGGTGAGCTGGTTGATCAGGAGCAGTCTCACCGGCCGGTCAAAGGAGCGGGCCAGGGCCAAGGTGCCCCTCACCGCCGGACCTCTTCG
>NZ_JBEOZN010000326.1:0-1283 GCF_040298085.1 Streptosporangium sp. NPDC001681
CTGAGATGTGATGCCGAGCCGATTGTGGCGAAGTGGGTGATCCTATGCTGCCGAGAAAAGCCTCTAGTGAGTGTCGTGGCGGCCCGTACCCTAAACCGACTCAGGTGGTCAGGTAGAGAATACTAAGGCGATCGGGTGAACTGTGGTTAAGGAACTCGGCAAATTGCCCCCGTAACTTCGGGAGAAGGGGGGCCTTCGCTGGTGACGAACTTTGCGTTCTGAGCTGGTGGGGGTCGCAGAGGCCAGGGGGAAGCGACTGTTTACTAAAAACACAGGTCCGTGCGAAGTCGTAAGACGATGTATACGGACTGACGCCTGCCCGGTGCTGGAACGTTAAGGGGACCGGTTAGTCGCACTTGTGTGGCGAAGCTGAGAACTTAAGCGCCAGTAAACGGCGGTGGTAACTATAACCATCCTAAGGTAGCGAAATTCCTTGTCGGGTAAGTTCCGACCTGCACGAATGGCGTAACGACTTCCCCGCTGTCTCAACCGCAGACCCGGCGAAATTGCACTACGAGTAAAGATGCTCGTTACGCGCAGCAGGACGGAAAGACCCCGGGACCTTCACTATAGCTTGACATTGGCGTTTGGAGCGTCTTGTGTAGGATAGGTGGGAGACGGTGAAGCCATCACGCTAGTGGTGGTGGAGTCATTGGTGAAATACCACTCTGGTCGTTTTGAACGTCTAACTTCGGTCCGTGATCCGGATCAGGGACAGTGTCTGGTGGGTAGTTTAACTGGGGCGGTTGCCTCCTAAAGAGTAACGGAGGCGCCCAAAGGTTCCCTCAGCCTGGTTGGCAATCAGGTGTCGAGTGTAAGTGCACAAGGGAGCTTGACTGTGAGACCGACGGGTCGAGCAGGAGCGAAAGCTGGGACTAGTGATCCGGCGGTGGCATGTGGAAGCGCCGTCGCTCAACGGCTAAAAGGTACCCCGGGGATAACAGGCTGATCTTCCCCAAGAGTCCATATCGACGGGATGGTTTGGCACCTCGATGTCGGCTCGTCGCATCCTGGGGCTGGAGTAGGTCCCAAGGGTTGGGCTGTTCGCCCATTAAAGCGGCACGCGAGCTGGGTTTAGAACGTCGCGAGACAGTTCGGTCCCTATCCGCTGCGCGCGCAGGAGACTTGAAAGGAGCTGTCCCTAGTACGAGAGGACCGGGACGGACGAACCTCTGGTGTGCCAGTTGTTCCGCCAGGAGCACGGCTGGTTGGCTACGTTCGGAAGGGATAACCGCTGAAAGCATCTAAGCGGGAAGCTCGCCTTGAGATGAGGTCTCCCACCC
>NZ_JBEOZN010000327.1:0-1249 GCF_040298085.1 Streptosporangium sp. NPDC001681
GCATCTCCTACGGCGACGGCAGCCCCCACGACCTCCCCATCACCGGCGACTGGGACGGCGACGGCAAGGACACCCACGGCATCGTCCGCTGACCCCCCACCCACCCGACCCCGGGTCCGTCCGGCAGGGCGAGATCCGGGGTGAGCCGTGAACGGCGAGACCACCATCCGCCCTCGTCGCGGTCCGGCCCGCAGGTTCAGCGGGCCGGACCGCGACGGCTCCGACACCCGTCGCGCCCACCGCAGCCGTGGCCCCACACGACTCGTATGTCCGGCCGATCGCCGGAGCACGCATGTCCCGGCCGGTCAGCGGCCGGCCAGAGTGATCACCCCTCAGGAGAAACCATGAACGCCGACCGTCCCCGTATGGGTGCGGCCCCCCGCACATCCACCATCCGCTCCTTGACCGTGCTGGCAGTCATCGCCGGGAGCCTCCTCGCGGCCGGCACCGGCACGGCGGCGGCGCAGGATCCCACCCCCGTGCCCGGACCTGCCGGTCCTCCGGTGCCCTCCGAGCTCGCGGCGGCGCTGGCGTACAACCCGTGTGTGCCGGGCGGGGAGACCGCTGCGGACACCGCCGTCGCCAACCAGGTGCGGCCCCAGATGAACGGCCCGCGCCTGGGACGGAGTGTGAACGCCTACAACGTCTCGTGCGCCCGGATCATCACCACCACGACCAGGAACCGGGGCCTGGACAAGAGAGCGGCGGTGATCGCGGTGACCACCGCGATCACCGAGAGTACGCTGCACAACTACACGGTGGCCGTCGATCATGACAGCCTGGGGTTGTTCCAGCAGCGCCCCTCGCAGGGCTGGGGCACTCCGGCCCAGTTGATCGACCCGGTGTACGCCACCAACGCGTTCCTCAACGCCATGATGCGCAAATTCCCCGGCAACGGGTGGATGAGCGGGAACATCGGTGCCATCTGCCAGGCCGTGCAGGTCTCGGCGGTCCCGGATGCCTACGCCAGGGAGGTGCACGACGCGCAGCTGCTCGTGGACGCCCTGTGGCCGGGCTCGGCGAACCTCGGGGTTCTGGACTTCTATCTGTCAGACAGCCTGGCCTCCGGCGCCCACACCCGGCCCGTCATCTCCTACGGCGACAGCCCGATGATCCCGATCAGCGGCGACTGGGACGGCGACGGCAAAGACACCCCCAGCGCCTACGACCCCACCACCGGAAGGTTCCTCCTCAGCAACAACCCCACAACCGGCGCCGCCCAACACATCATCACCTACGGCAACCCCAA
>NZ_JBEOZN010000328.1:0-1179 GCF_040298085.1 Streptosporangium sp. NPDC001681
GGCAGGCGGTGCTGCCGGGCGGGCGCCGGGTCGATCTGCCGACCTACCCCTTCGAGCATCGGCGGTACTGGCCCGAGAGCACCGGCTCCGGTACCGGGAACGTGGCGGCGGCGGGCCTGGCCGCCGCGGGGCACCCGCTGCTGGGCGCGACGGTCGGGCTGGCCGATTCCGATGGGGTGCTGCTGACCGGCCGCCTGTCGCTGGCTTCGCATCCGTGGCTGGCCGATCACGTGGTGGCCGGGATGGTGTTCTTCCCGGGTACCGGGTTCCTGGAGCTGGCGATCCGGGCGGGTGACCAGGTCGGTTGCAACCTGGTCGAAGAGCTGACCCTGGTCGCTCCGTTGGTGCTGGGCGAGCGGGACGTCGTCGCGATGCAGGTGTCGGTGGGCGCCGCTCAGGAGACGGGCCATCGGAGCGTGAGCATTTACGCCCGGTCGGCGCAGGCTGGAGAGGATGTGCCGTGGGTGCGGCACGCCACCGGCACGCTGGCCACGGGCACCCGCACGGCCGGTCCTGCCCCGATCGTGCCGTTCGACGCGACGGTGTGGCCCCCGGCCGGCGCGACCGCGATCGCGCTGGACGGTTTCTATGACCAGCTGGCCGAGAATTTGCTCGTCTACGGCCCGGTGTTTCAGGGGTTGCGGGCGGCCTGGTGGGGGGCCGAGGGGGGCGAGGTGTTCGCCGAGGTCGCCCTTCCCGAGCAGGCGGCGTCGAGTGCGGGTTCGTTCGGGGTGCATCCGGCGTTGCTGGACGCGGTGTTGCACGCGGTGACCTTCGCCGGGCTGGACACCGAGGCGGGTACGCGGTTGCCGTTCTCCTGGGGAGAGGTGAGCCTGCACGCCACCGGCGCGGCGATGCTGCGCGTACGGCTGAGCCGGATCGCTGCCGACTCGGTATCGCTGGTCGCGGTGGACGTCGCCGGGGAGCCGGTGCTGTCGGTGAGGTCCCTGGTGCTACGCCCGTTCTCGCCTAACCAGCTCGCCGCCGCGGGCGGGGGGCAGGCGACGGCGGGGAACGGGTTGTTCCGGTTGGAATGGACTCCGCTGTCGGAGCTCCCCATGGCTGATTCGGTGCCGGTGGCAGCGGTCGGCTTCGCCGGGTTCGAGCCGGACGCGCTGGGTCTTGCGGGGATGTGGGAGTCGGCCGGGCAGTCGGTCGCGGTTCATCGTGATCTGTCGG
>NZ_JBEOZN010000329.1:0-1176 GCF_040298085.1 Streptosporangium sp. NPDC001681
TACTGAGGTTGAAGCTCGGGAGTTAGATCATCGATGGTGATTTATGACCGCTAGATGACCGCACGTTCGGTATGCCGGAGTTATGAGGTATCCGGAAGGCGGTGGATTGACCGCCAAAGATCGAGCGCGACGTGAGGCGGTGCGGCTGCAGGCGGCGGAGATGTTCGCGCAGGGGACGTCGCAGGCCGAGGTGGCGCGGTTGCTGCGGGTCTCGCCGATGTCGGCCAGCCGCTGGTATCGCGCCTGGCAGGCCGGGGGAACCGCGGCGCTGGCCTCCAAAGGACCGGCCGGGTGGCCGTGTCGGCTGAACGAGGAACAGCGCGAGCGACTGGAGGCCGAACTGAAGGCCGGACCGGCCGCGCACGGCTGGGGTGAGGATCAGCGCTGGACACTGGCCCGCATCGCCGAGTTGATCGTCCGGCTGTTTCGTATCCGCTACAGCCTGCGCGGGGTGTCGCTGTTGTTGCACCGGATGGGCTGGTCGCCGCAGATGAGCGTGCACCGGGCCACCGAGCGTGACGAGGTGGTGATCACCTGGTGGAAGACCGAGCAGTGGCAGCGGATAAAAGGACGGCGGCGGCTCAGGACGCGTGGATCTGCTTCCAGGACGAAGCCGGCCAGATCCTGAGACCGCCCAAGGCGCGGACCTGGTCGCGGCGGGGACACCCGCCGGTGGTGACCGTGTCGGGCAAGGGCTCGGGCCGGGTATCGATCGCCGGCCTGGTCTGCTGCAAACCCCGGCGGCGCAGCCGGTTGATCTATCGGATCCGGCTGCATCGGGGCCACAAGGGTGAGCGCCGCAGCTTCGCCGAACGCGATTATGCCGGCCTGCTGGACGCCGCTCATCAGCAGCTCGGCGCGCCGATCGTGCTGGTGTGGGACAACTTGAACACCCATATCAGTCGGGCGATGCGGTCATATATCGCTGCCCGGGATTGGCTGACGGTCTACCGGCTGCCCGCCTATGCGCCCGAACTCAACCCGGCCGAGGGCATCTGGGCCAACCTCCGCACCGGGCTGGGCAACCTGAGAGTCACCGGCTTGGACGCCCTCAACGCGATCATCAAGACCCGGCTGAAACGCATGCAGTACCGGCCCGACCTCATTACCGGCTTCTTCAACGAGACCGGTCTGCCCTTCGAACTGGCCTAACTCTGGAGATTTAAACTCAGTAGC
>NZ_JBEOZN010000330.1:0-1143 GCF_040298085.1 Streptosporangium sp. NPDC001681
CTCGCGATCCGCCCTCTCACAGCGTTGAGGGAGCGGCCAGCCGCGTGGAACCGCTCGGCCTGGCCGCTTGGCTTGGCCGCGCCACGCTGATTCAGCAGGCGTCCGCGCCGCCTTCGGGTGCTACGGGGCGGCCTTGAGCAGCCACAGTTCGTTCTCCTCGGAGCCGGGGTTGGCCTGGACCACGCGCTCACCCGGTTCCATGGAGGCGTTGGCGACCGCCAGTACCTTGCCGGAGTGCTTGGCGATGAGTCGGTAGACGCCGGCCACGTGCTCCTTGAGATACCAGATCTGGCTGGGGCTGCCGTTGATGGGCCACTGCATCGCGAAGTTAGAGTTCTGGGAGGCAAATTCGATGTCCAGGGCCTGGCCGGAGTGTTCGGCGATGAACTTGTATCCGCCGTCGGCGGGTTCGAGGCGGAAGATCTGGTTGGTCCTGCCGGTGGGGGTCCACTGGATCACCCAGGCGCCATCGTTCATGGCGTTGTAGATGACGTCGAGGGCGAGGCCGGACTTCTTGTTGATCAGGGTGGCGCGGGCGGGGATGGTCATGGGGGTCCTCTCGAACTGGGGCGGGAGGGATAGCGGTGTGCCGTCTCGTCTCCATAAGAGACGATTACGTGCGAGAAATCACCCTTTGGTTGCGGCCACTTGCGGACAGGGTTCCACTAGGGTCGGGTCACCTCCGCCGCGCCCTCGCACGGCTGCAGCTCGCTCCACCCTCGCATGGCCATGTCCCGGTACCTGCAGCAGTCCGCCAGCACATCCGCACCGGCTGCTCGAACTCGGAGGAGGGCAAACGAAACCAGCCGCCCGCCCGACCCTCTCGTGGCGGCCCAGCGGGCCATGTGGAGCACATCCCACAGGCGGCCTGTCAATCGTTGGCGATGCCCTTGCGGCTATTGTCTGCCTCGTCCTAGGCCACGCAGTCCTCCCAGGCCGCGCGGGTGAGCGCCATGGGCGCAAGGAACCCTGCTTCGCGCGCCAGTGCGCGGGGGACCTCTACCAACGCGCCGTCCTCGATTGCGTCAGCACGGTGTTAACGGTCACCCAAAATGAGGATGGCCGGGACATCCAGCGTGAAGACGGCCAGGCGAGCAGAAGGCTCTGTCAAAGGGTCATCGCCTCGCGATCCGCCCTCTGAGA
>NZ_JBEOZN010000331.1:0-1132 GCF_040298085.1 Streptosporangium sp. NPDC001681
GCTTGGTCCGGGGTAGCCGCAGCCGGGGAAAGCCGTAGCGGTCGGTGCGGGTGCGGGCGTAGGTGCCGCGCCCGGTCGCCTTGACCACCAGGACCCTGCAAGGCCAGGCGGTGACGCATCCCAGGTGGCCGACGTGCAGCGCGTCCAACGTGTGCGACTTGGCGGCACCGGTACGGGAACGGTTCCATTTCGTTCGGCCACCGGAGGCTGTGGACACGGGCAGGCCGGTGGCTTCCAGCGCCCGCCACAGCGCCCACCGGGTCGCGTTGACGGCGGCGGCGTCGCGCAGTGGCGCTTTGGCCTGCTTGAGGATCTTCGCGAGCAGTGCGGGCTTGGCCCGGAGGAATTCCTCCACCGGCGTCGCGTTCTTGGCCTGGTTGCAGCCGATGCACGCCAAGGTCAGGTTAGAGATGCGGTCGGGGCCGCCCCGGCTGCGCGGGTGGATGTGGTCGAGGTTGAGCGGCACACCGGTCGCACCGCAGTACGCGCACGCCCGCCCCCATGTGGCGAGCAGGTATTCGCGGACCTCGTACCCGGCGAGGGTGCCCCGCTGGTATTCCACCCCTTCCAGTGCTCTGCCCGCGCTGAGGGCGTGGGTGTCGAACGCCACCCGCTCGACGTGCACGGCCCGCACCGGCGCCCACCGGGCGAGCCGCACCACCCACGACACGGTGGTGTCGACGCGGTGGCGCAGCGACGGCGCAAGCCACCCCTGGGGTCTGGTGCGGTTGAGGAACCGGGGGGCGCGGTGACGCAGATTGCGTGACCTGCGAGCATGGCGCAGCGCAGCCCGCGCGCTGAGCTTGTCTCGGATCGCTGCGCCTCGGTGGTCAAGCCGGATCGTATACTTCCCGCTCCGGCTTCCGCCGTGGTCGGTGAACACCGCCAGGCCGGTGTGCTTGCTGCCAGGGTCGATGCCGACCTGCACGCCTTCGATGGCCGAGGTCGCCGCATCGCGATCTTTGAGGCGGATGACGAACGGGGTGTGGCGCACTACCACCGCCCGCCCGGCCGCCAGCAGGCGACGGGCACGGGCAGGGTGGCAGGGGTCGAGCGGGTGGCCGCGGGCGTCCAGGACGAACACGGCCGGGTGAACCTCACGGTTCGCTCCCTCGGACACCGAAGCGCCCTC
>NZ_JBEOZN010000332.1:0-1081 GCF_040298085.1 Streptosporangium sp. NPDC001681
CCTTCCAGAGCGCGAACGGGTGGCGGAACACCTCCATCAGCTCATCCGGGCCGTCGACGAGCACGCAGAGATTCCCGCACGGGAGAGGACGCACATGTCAGACGTCGTCATCTTCGACCACCTCGCCATCGGGGTCGAGTCATGGGAGGACGCCTACCCTCGTTTCGCCGTTCGACTGGGCGGCGCATGGTCACACGGAGGTGACACGGGCGAGTTCGCGCCCTACCAGCTGGTCTACGCCCATGACATGAGGCTGGAGTTCATCGCCCCCGGCGCCCGGCCGGGCGGCTTCATGCGGCGGTTCATCGACAGGAACGGCCCCAGCCCGCACCATCTCACCTTCCAGGTCCCCTCCCTGGTCGACGCCCTGGATCGGTTACGGGCGATCGGGATCGACACCCTGGGCGGCAGGAATGAGACCTACTGGAAAGAGGCGTTCCTCCATCCGAAACAGGCGGGCATGGGGACCCTGATACAGCTTGCCGAGGCGGACAAGGACCTGGTGGGCGGGTTCACCTCCCCCGCTCCCGAGGGCTTCCCCGAGTCCGCCGGGAAACCGCTCGGCATCTCCTGGGTCGGCCTGACCGTGGCGTCGCTCGACACCGCCAGGACACTGTTCGCGGACCAGCTGAGCGGCCACGTCCGCCACGAGGGCCGGGGCTGTTTCCTCGTCAGCTGGGGTACCGGCCATAACCTGCTCGTCCGCGAGCGTGCGGAGACACCGGGCGGCGCGGGCCTGTGGCTCGCCCACGGACTGGGAGTCGACCACGTCATGTTCGGCTCCCCCGAGCTCACCCCCGGCGACCTGGAGGACGGGAGCACGCAGGCCGTGCGCATGCCGTACGAGCCGTCGACCGGCGTCGCGGTCCTTCAGGCATGGCAGGACGTCGACCGGCAGTGAGCCAGGGCAGACCGGAAACGGCCCCCCTGCTTAGCAGGGGGGCCGTTTCATCGGCCGGACGCCGGGGCGACGTCGCGTGGGGCGGTGCTCAAGCAGACCAACACCATCTGGAACACCAACCGGATCTGGAGCGTCGTCCCCGAGGGTGGCACCGTTCTGGCCCAGGAACGCTGGGTCGAC
>NZ_JBEOZN010000333.1:0-1072 GCF_040298085.1 Streptosporangium sp. NPDC001681
CGCGATGAGGTGATGACGGCGGAGAAGGAGCGTATCGCCAAGGCGGCGCTGGCCGAGTTGCCGCAAGATGGCGCGATCGTGATTGACGCGGGCACCACGACGGGCCGTTTGGTGCAGGCGTTGCCGGTGGATCGGGAGTTGACGGTGATCGTGAACTCGCCGCCGTTGGCGACCGCGCTGGCCACCCGCGCGAATCTGACGGTGTTCATGTTGGGTGGGCGGGTGCGGGGGCGGACCTTGGCCACGGTTGATGACTGGGCGCTGCGGCCGTTGGCCGATCTGCATGTGGACGTGGCGTTCATGGCGGCCAACGGTTGTTCGGTGGCCAAGGGGCTGACGACCCCGGATCCGGCCGAGGCCGCGATCAAACGGGCGATGGTCGAGGCCGCGCAGCGGTGCGTGCTGCTGGCCGATCACACCAAGTTCGCCAATACCTATCTGTCTCGTTTCGCCGCGCTGCAGGAGATCGATGTGGTGATCAGTGATGTGGGGCTCGATGCCGGGGTGGCGGCCGAGATGGCCGCGGCCGGGCCCGAGGTGATCCGGGCGTGATCGTCACCTTGACTCTCAATCCCAGTCTGGATCGCACGATCGAGGTCGGGGCGTTGACGCGCGGGGCGGTGATCCGGGCCGCGGCCACCCATCTGGATCCCGGTGGTAAGGGGGTCAACGTCTCGCGGGCGTTGCTGGCCAACCGGGTTCGCTCGTGTGCGGTGGTGCCTTTCGGCGGGGATGAGGGGCGGCGGCTGGTGAGCCTGCTCTCAGCCGAGGGCATCGAGATGGTCACCGTGCCGGTGGCCGGGGCCACTCGTTCCAATGTCGCGCTGGCCGAGCCGGACGGCACGGTCACGAAGATCAACGAGCCGGGGACGGCGTTGTCGGCGGCGGAGTTGGAGGCCATCGCCGAGGCCGTGCTCGGTGCGGCCGGCAGCGCGGACTGGGTGGTGGCCTCCGGTAGCCTGCCGCCTGCGGTGCCCGTTGATGTGTATGCGCGTTTGTGTGAGCGTTTCAGCGGTGCGGGGATCAACGTCGCGGTCGATACCAGCGGGCCGGCGCTGATGCACGCGCTGGC
>NZ_JBEOZN010000334.1:0-1066 GCF_040298085.1 Streptosporangium sp. NPDC001681
TCCTCGGCCAGCGCACCAAGACCGGCCAGCACACCCTCACGGCCCTCGGCCAGCACCACCGCCCGATGCTCGAACACCGACCGCGTCGTCGCCAGTGAGAACGCGGTGTCGGCCAGACCCAGATCAGACTCGCCGTCCAGGAACGACACCAGCCGCTCAGCCTGCGCCCGCAACGCCCGACCCGTCTTGGCCGAGACCAGCACCGGCACCACACCCGCAGCCGGTACCCGGCCCTGCGGACTGTCTTCTCCTACCGGCGCTTCCGGCCCCTGCTCAAGAATGATGTGCGCGTTGGTGCCACTGATCCCGAACGACGACACACCAGCCCGGCGCGGACGACCGGTCCCCGGCCACTCCACCGGCTCGGTCAGCAACTCCACCGCACCCGAGGCCCAGTCCACATGCGAGGACGGCTCGTCGATGTGCAGCGTCCTGGGCAGCACCCCCTGACGCATCGCCAGCACCATCTTGATCACACCCGCCACACCGGCGGCCGCCTGGGTGTGCCCGAGATTCGACTTGATCGACCCCAGCAACAGCGGCCGGTCCTCGTCCCGGTCCTGACCATAGGTGGCCAGCAGCGCCTGCGCCTCGATCGGATCACCCAGCGTCGTACCAGTCCCGTGACCCTCGACCGCGTCCACCTCGGTGGGGTTCAAGCCCGCGACGGCCAGCGCCTGACGGATCACCCGCCGCTGCGAAGGACCGTTCGGCGCCGTCAACCCATTCGACGCACCGTCCTGATTGACCGCCGAACCACGCATCACGGCCAACACCTGGTGGCCATTACGGCGCGCGTCCGACAGCCGCTCCAGCACCAACATGCCCACACCCTCGGACCAGCTCACCCCGTCGGCCGCGTCCGAGAAAGACTTGCACCGGCCATCGCCGGCCAGCCCGCCCTGCGCACTGAAACCGATGAACGCGCCCGGGTTGGCCATCACCGTCACACCACCGGCCAGCGCCAGAGTGCACTCACCCGACCGCAGCGCCTGCGCCGCCATGTGCATCGCCACCAGCGACGACGAACACGCGGTGTCCACCGTCACCGCCGGGCCCTCCAACC
>NZ_JBEOZN010000335.1:0-1063 GCF_040298085.1 Streptosporangium sp. NPDC001681
ACGGTCGTGCACCGGGTCCAGCGGGTCAGCTCACGCTCGGCGGGGTGGACGATCTCGTCGGGGTCGGCCGCCGCCGGTACGCCGAGCAGGCCCCGCTCGGCGCAGTAGTCGTCGTTGAAGACGGTGTCGAAGTAGCGGTGCGGGCCGTCGGGGAAGATCGCCGCTATCCGGGTGTGGCCGGGCAGGGTGCGGGCCAGCCAGGATGCCACCAGGGCCACCGCGCCGACGCTCCATCCGCCGGTGGCGTACCGCAGCGCGGCCAGGCGCCGGCAGGCCCAGACCGCTTCGGCGGGGGCGACCCAGTGGACCTCGCCGAATGCCTCATAGGCCACGTTGCGCGGGTAGATGCTGCTGCCCAGGCCGCGCATGAGCCGGACCCGCGCGGGCTGGCCGAAGATGGTCGAGCCGATCGTGTCGACGCCGACGAGGCGCAGGTCGGGATAGAAGCGCCGGAGCGCGTGAAAGACCCCGGCGCTGTGACCGCCGGTGCCCACGCTGCACACCAGGACGTCGATCCGCCCGAGCTGGCCGGCCAGTTCCATGGCCAGCCCCGTGTAGGCGGTGACGTTGTCGGGGTTGTTGTACTGGTCCGGGCAGTAGGTGTCGGGGTGTTCGTCGAGTAGTTCCAGCACGCGCTGGCGGCGGGCCCGCTGCCAGCCGCCCACCGGGTGCGGTTCGCCGACGACGACGACACGCGCCCCGTAGGCGGACAGCAGCCGACGCATCAGTGGTTCCATGCCCGGGTCGGTCACCAGCGTCACCGGGTGGCCGCCGACGATGCCGGCCAGTGCCAGGCCCAGGCCGAAGGTTCCGCTGGTGGACTCCACGATGGGCGCTCCGGGGCGAAGCAGGCCGCGTTCGCGTGCCCGCTCGACGATGTAGAGGGCGGAGCGGTCCTTGATCCCTCCGGGGTTGTTGCCCTCCAGTTTCGCCCAGAACCCGCGCCCCTGTCCCGAGGCGATCTCCGGGATCCAGAGCACCGGGGTGTTGCCGACCACGTGCTCGGGGGCGTGGCAGGTGGCTCCGGTGATCAACTGGCTGAGCGAGGTGGTGGCGATCTGCG
>NZ_JBEOZN010000336.1:0-1034 GCF_040298085.1 Streptosporangium sp. NPDC001681
AGGTCCGGTCGCTGCTTCTCGGTGAGAAGCGGTGATCGTGGCGAATACGGTGCCCTGTCGCTCCGTTACGGTTCCGAAGCCGCTTCAAATCGCGGGTCCGGCCGCGTGGTTTCGGCCTCTGGCCGTGCCGCGCCCCGATCGGGGGTGCGACTCCGGTGATCGGGAGGCCTGCTACTCCCTTTCCTCGCGCTCGGCGAGAACGGGCACGAGGCGGTCGTTGCGGTTGAAGTTGTCCAGGCGGTTGTCGTTGTTGTTGTGGTTGTTAATGATCAGCCTGAAACGCCTGTGGCTGTGGCGGAAGTGTGAACGGCCGCCGCAGCAGCCGCAGCCGCGCCTGCATCCGCCGCCGCAGGTCGGGAAGGCGGCGGCGGTGATCGTGGTGGTCGCCGCGCTGGCGCTGGTGACGGTGGTCGCTGCGCCCATGCCGACGACTCCGCCGGTCAGCGCCGTGCTGATCGCGAGCCCTGCGAGGACACCCTTGTACTTGGGCATTGCGTTTCCCCCTTGAAAGGATCGGTTGCCCCGATTTTCTGCATTTCCCGGATAAATCGGAAAAGCTGGAGATGATCAATGATGAGTCATCCCTGGTTGTCATGGTTTCCTGGTATGTCTTCTGACAAACGGAGATCGAAGGCTTTTGCCCTCTTCTTATCTCTTTATGGTTGATGTTGAACTCTTATTGATTGATTTCAAGTGAAATGTTCTTAATGTCGCATTTGTGCTTTTGGGGATGGAAGGATGCCGGGTGTTGTCGAGGGGGGAGGCGGGGTGCGGTGGGGGAACCCTCGCCGGCTTTCCGGGCGGTTCCGAGGTCGTCTCTGGGACGCTCTGCCGTCGGATCCGGTGAACGCGGGGGGACACCGCAGGAGCCGCTCTGGTGCGTCGGTGTCGAGGTGAGGGGAGGTGGGCGCGGGGAGGGGAGGGTGATGTGCCGGAGGTGGGGCACATGGGCGAGGGCCCCGCGGTTCGAAAACCGCGGGGCCCCGCTGTGATTCGTGAGAAATGAGAACTCGCACATTTTCGAGAGCCAGGGG
>NZ_JBEOZN010000337.1:0-1018 GCF_040298085.1 Streptosporangium sp. NPDC001681
CGTTCGTGGTGTTCTCGTCGGTGGCGGGGACGTTCGGTGGGGCGGGTCAGGGTAACTACGCGGCGGCGAACGCGTTCCTGGACGCGTTGGCGGAGTATCGGCGAGCGCGAGGGCTGGCTGCGCTGTCGCTGGCGTGGGGGCCGTGGGCGCAGGGTGCGGGGATGACCGGGGCGCTGGGCGAGGTCGATCTGCGGCGGATGGCGCGGGCGGGGGTGGTGCCGTTGTCGCCTGAGCAGGGGTTGGGGTTGTTCGAGGCGGCGGGTGTGGTGGGTGCCGCGGTGGTTGTGGCGGCGCGGTTTGAGGTGGCGGCGGTGCGCACGCAGGGTGAGGTGCCTCATCTGTTGCGCGGGTTGGTGCGTGGGGTTCGCCGGTCGGCGGTGTCGGTGTCGGGGGTGGGTGATGGGTTGTTGGTGGGGCGGTTGGCCGGTCTGGGGCAGGCTGATCGGGTGCGGCTTGTGGTGGAGTTGGTGCGGGCACAGGTCGCGGTGGTGTTGGGGCATGCTTCGCCGCAGCTGGTGGAGGTGCGGCGGGAGTTCCGTGAATTGGGGTTCGATTCGCTGACCGCGGTGGAGTTGCGTAACCGGTTGAACGGCGCGACGGGGTTGCGGTTGCCGGCGACGTTGGTGTTCGACTATCCGACTCCGGTGGTGCTGGCGGAGTTCCTGCTGGGTGAGTTGCTCGGCGAGAAGGCCGACGTGATCATTCCCACGTCCGTCGTGCCTGCGGCGGACGATCCGATCGTGATCGTGGGCATGGCGTGCCGCTATCCGGGTGGGGTGGCCTCTGCGGAGGACCTGTGGCGGTTGGTGGCCGAGGGCGGGGACGGGATCTCGGAATTCCCGACCAGGCGGGGCTGGGACCTGGGGGCGCTGTACAACCCGGACGCCGAACATCGGGGTACTAGTTATGTGTGTGAGGGTGGGTTCCTGCACGAGGCGGGGGAGTTCGATCCGGGGTTCTTCGGGATCTCGCCGCGTGAGGCGCTGGCGATGGATCCGCAGCAGCGGTTGCTGCTGGA
>NZ_JBEOZN010000338.1:0-1018 GCF_040298085.1 Streptosporangium sp. NPDC001681
CGTTCGTGGTGTTCTCGTCGGTGGCGGGGACGTTCGGTGGGGCGGGTCAGGGTAACTACGCGGCGGCGAACGCGTTCCTGGACGCGTTGGCGGAGGTGCGGCGGGCTGAGGGGTTGGCGGGGTTGTCGCTGGGGTGGGGTGCCTGGGCGCAGGACGCCGGGATGACGGGCACGCTGAGCCAGGCGGATATGCGGCGGATGGCGCGGGCGGGGATGGTGCCGTTGTCGCCTGAGCAGGGTTTGGCGTTGTTCGAGGCCGCTGTTGCGGTGGGTCGTGCGGCGGTTGTGGCGGCGCGGTTTGATGTGTCGGCGGTGCGGGCGCAGGGGTGGGTGCCTCATCTGTTGCGGGGGTTGGTGCGTGGGGTTCGCCGGTCGGCGGCGTCGGTGCCGGTGGCGGGGGATGGGGCGCTGGTTCGGCGGTTGGCCGGTCTGGGGCAGGCCGATCGGGTGCGGTTGGTGGTTGAGCTGGTTCGGGGTGAGGTGGCCACGGTGCTGGGGCATGCTTCGCCGCAGCTGGTGGAGGTGCGGCGGGAGTTCCGCGAGTTGGGGTTCGATTCGCTGACCGCGGTGGAGTTGCGTAACCGGTTGAACGTGGCGACGGGGTTGCGGTTGCCGGCGACGTTGGTGTTCGATTATCCGACTCCGGTGGTGCTGGCGGAGTTTCTGCTGGGTGAGTTGCTCGGCGAGAAGGCCGACGTGATCATTCCCACGTCCGTCGTGCCTGCGGCGGACGATCCGATCGTGATCGTGGGCATGGCGTGTCGTTATCCGGGTGGGGTGGCCTCTGCGGAGGATCTGTGGCGGTTGGTGGCCGAGGGCGGGGACGGGATCTCGGAATTCCCGACCAGGCGAGGCTGGGACCTGGGGGCGCTGTACAACCCGGACGCCGAACATCGCGGGACCAGTTATGTGTGTGAGGGTGGTTTCCTGCACGAGGCGGGGGAGTTCGATCCGGGGTTCTTCGGGATCTCGCCGCGTGAGGCGCTGGCGATGGATCCGCAGCAGCGGTTGCTGCTGGA